>NZ_JBHYMS010000010.1:0-152984 GCF_042743185.1 Inquilinus sp. NPDC058860
GTCTTGGCGTGGTCCGGGCTGCCGAAGCGCAGCGCGTTCATGTTCGCCACCGGCCGCGCGCCCATGGTGAACACGTCGCGCAGGATGCCGCCGACGCCGGTCGCGGCGCCCTGGTACGGCTCGATGAAGCTCGGGTGGTTGTGGCTCTCCATCTTGAAGATGGCGGCCTGGCCGTCGCCGATGTCGATCACGCCGGCATTCTCGCCGGGGCCGCAGATCACCCAGGGGGCGGTGGTCGGCAGCTGCTTCAGCCAGCGGCGGGAGGATTTGTAGGAGCAGTGCTCCGACCACATCACCGAGAAGATGCCGAGCTCGGTCAGCGTCGGCATCCGGCCCATGATCTGCTGAGTCAGGGCGAATTCGTCGGCGGTCAGGCCGAATTCGGCCGCCAGCGCCTGCGTGACTTCCGGTTCCGCTGGGAGGTTGGGGGCGGGGGCGTTGGACGGTGCGGTCATGAAAGGATCTGCGCCAGGCTTTCGAACATGGCGCGGCCGTCGGTGTTGCCGTGCTCCGGCTCCGCGGCGCGCTCGGGATGAGGCATCATGCCGAGCACCCGCCGGTTCTCGGACAGGATGCCGGCGATGTCGTTCAGGCTGCCGTTCGGGTTGCCGCGGCCGTCCTGGTCGGCGATGTAGCGGAAGGCGACGCGGTCCTCGTCCTCCAGCCGCTTCAGCGTGTCCGGATCGGCAAAGTAGCAGCCGTCATGGTGCTGGATCGGGATGCGCACCGTCTGCCCGGCATTGTAGCCGCGGGTGAACGGGCTGTTCGAGGTCTCGACCCGCATCGCCACCGGACGGGAGACGAATTTCAGCCCGGCGTTGCGCAGCAGGGCGCCGGGCAGCAGCCCGGCTTCGGTCAGGATCTGGAAGCCGTTGCAGATGCCGACGGTCGGCACGCCGCGGGCCACCGCCTGCCGGATCGCGCCCATGATCGGCGACTGCGCCGCCATGGCGCCGGAGCGGAGATAGTCGCCGTAGGAGAAGCCGCCGGGGATGGCGATCAGGTCGGTCGGCGGCAGCTCGGTGTCGCGATGCCAGACCATGTGGGTCGGCCGTCCGGTCGCGTGGGAGAGTGCCACGGCGAGGTCTCGGTCGGCGTTCGATCCCGGGAAGACGATGACGGCGGCTTGCATGCGCGGGATGTAGCGGTCCCGCCGGGCCTTGGCAAGGGCGCCGCGGGCTGTGCTGGCATGCAGGGCATCGCAATCTCGGACCGGTGCCGCGCGGGCAAGAAAAAACCGGCTCCGCAGGGGCGACGGAGCCGGCCGGCAGGCCAGTCGCAGGGACGAGGCTAGAGGCTACAGGCGGAGAGGCGCGAGGCGGAGAAGCAGGTCGCGTGGGTCATTGGCGGGAGCAGGCCCGTCGACGCCGATGTCGCGCAGCATGTGGTCGTCCAGCGCCTCCACCGGCAGCCTGGGGCGGCGGCGGGCGCGCAGCGTGGCCGCGGCGGCGCCGATCAAGGCCCGCAGCCCGGAGCGGCTGGTCGGCAGGCTGGCGCGATGCTGGATGTGGTCGGTGCAGGCGGTCGTCATGGCATTTCCCTTTCCGGCAGGGCGTTCGATCGGTCATCGGGAACACCATGAGGATCGCGTTCTGGAGAACAAACCGCAAACAGGATATTCTCGTGGATGGGATAAGAGAATCTTTCGACCCGGTGAGGGAACCATGCGCCGTCGCCTGCCGCCGCTGAACGGTGTCCGTGCCTTCGAGGCCGCCGCCCGCCACGAGAGCTTCACCCGTGCCGCCGAGGAGCTGGCGGTGACCCAGGCCGCCGTCAGCCAGCAGGTGCGCCGGCTGGAGGACTGGCTGGGTGCCAAGCTGTTCGACCGCACCGAGGGCGGGCTGGAGCTGACCGACACCGGCCGCAGCTACCTGCCGGTGCTGCGCGACGCCTTCGACGCCATCGCCGAGGCCACGGCCCGGATCCGGCCGCCGCCGCATTCCGGGATTCTCACCGTGTCGGCGATCCCGTCCTTCATCCGCAAATGGCTGGTGTCGCGGATGCCGTCCTTCAACGAGCAGCAGCCGGAGATCGACGTCAATCTCGACGCCGAATCCCGGCTGGTGGACTTCAGCCGCGACCGGGTCGACTGCGCCATCCGCTTCGGCAGCGGCGCGTGGGAGGGGGTGGTGGCGGAGAAGCTGTTCTCCGAGGACACCTTCCCGGTGTGCAGCCCGGCGCTGGTCGAGGCCGGGCTGTGCCAGCTGGAGGATCTGCGCCGCTTCCGTCTGCTGCACGACGAGACGCTGGTGCAGTGGAAGCACTGGCTCCGCGCGGCGGGGATGGAGGATCTCGGCTGGGTCCGCGGCCCGCGGACGCAGGATTCGGCGCTCCTGATCCAGATGGCGATCGAAGGCCAGGGCGTGGCCCTGGCGCAGCGGGTGCTGGTGATGGACGACCTGCGCGCCGGCCGGCTGGTGCGGCCGTTCTGGCTGTCGCTGCCGATCGACCATCTGAAGAGCGACTACGCCTATTATTTCGTGGCGCCGCCGAATGCCCTCAACCGGCCCTTGGTGCGGGCGTTCCGCGACTGGCTGTTCGCCGTGGCCGCGGAGGCCGAGGCGTCGCCGGAGGAGCCGATGGCGCTGCCGGCGGCGTGAGCGCCGCCGGCACGGGCTATGCCAGCGCCTCGTCGAAGAAGGTCAGCAGCCGCTTCCAGTGCCGCTCGGCGCCGGTCTCGTTGTAGACGCTGTGGTCGGGCACCGCCCAGCCATGGGCCATGCCGACATAGGTCTCGATGATGTGGTCGACGCCGCCGCGCCGCAGGGCTTCGGCCAGCCGGGCGGACTGCTCCGGCGGGAAGCTGTTGTCGACCTCGGCGACGCCGACATAGACGCGGGCCTTGATCCGGTCCGCCAGCAGATGCGGGCTGTCGGACGCCTCGCTGGCCAGATTGCCGCCATGGAAGCTGGCCGCTGCCCCGATCCGGTCGGCATAGGCGGCGGCTGCGGTCAGCGCGCGGGCGCCGCCCATGCAATAGCCGACGACGCCGATCGGGCCCTCGACCTTCTCCGCATCGAAGACGTCGAGGAAGGCGGCCGTGTCTCGCCGCGTCATCTCCTGGCCGGTCTCGCGCAGCATCGTCAGGATCTGGGCGCGCGCGGCCTCATCGCCGAAGGAGGCGCCGGTGAACGGCCCATACGAACCGAACCGGTAGAACAGGTCCGGCAGCAGCACGACATAGCCCGAATCGGCCAGCCGCTGCGCCATGCCCGCCAGCGACGCCCGCGGGCCCATCGCATCCATGTACAGGATGACGCCGCGCGGCGCCTTGCCCGGCGCGGCGGCGCCATCGGGGTGGAACAGCGCCGCCTTGGCCGTCCCGTCCGAGGTCTTGATCTGAAGGTCTCGCCTCATCTGCCGATCCCTGGTGGCTCGCCCCGGCCGCGGGAGCGCAATCGAGAGGGGCGGCCGTGCCGGGAGCATAGCCCTCATTCCCGCCAGAACGGCTTGCGGCGCATGGTCTCGACCTGGTCGCGGCGCAGGCCGAGGTCGAGCAGGGTTTCGTCGTCCATGCGCTGCATCCGGCCGCGCGCTTCGATCCGGGCGCACCACAGCGCCGGCAGGGCCGCGACGCGGCGGAGCAGGGACAGGATTGGGGAAGGCCGCTTGCTGGGTGCAGAACGGCGCTCGTCGATGCAGAAGCTGGTCATGATACGGTCCTGATCGAGGGTTGAAGATCAGGGGTCGACCCGTGCCTTCAAGATCGGTCCTGGCGGGCGCGGCCGCAAACGGGATAGTCTGGCCCTAGACCAACAAAAACTTGGCCTGGGAGCTCGGAATGGGATGGCGTCTGCCCCCGCTGAACGGCGTGCGGGCCTTCGAGGCGGCGGCGCGGCACCGCAGCTTCACCCGCGCCGCGGCCGAGCTGTCGGTGACCCAGGCGGCTGTCAGCCAGCAGGTGCGCCGGCTGGAGGACTGGCTGTCGGTCAGGCTGTTCCATCGCCGCGAGAACAGCCTGGATCTGACCGAGGCCGGCCGCATCTACCTGCCGCTGGTCAGCGGGGCCCTGGCCGGCATCGCCGACGCCACGACACAGATCGCGCCGGGCCGCGCGGCCGGCGTGCTCACGGTCAGCACCTCGCCGTCCTTCGCCGCGAAATGGCTCACCTCGCGCCTGCCGCAATTTTCCGCCGCCCATCCAGATGTCGATGTCAACGTCACTGCGTCGCTGGCCCTGGTCGATCTCGACGGCGGCGAGGCGGATTGCGCCGTCCGCTGGGGAAGGGGCGGCTGGGACGGGCTGGCGTGCGACCGGCTGTTCGCGGAGGACAGCTTTCCGGTCTGCAGCCCGGCGCTGCGCGACCAGCTGCGCACGCTCGACGACCTGCGCCGGCACACGCTGCTGCACGACCAATCCCTGGCGCCGTGGCGCGACTGGCTGCGCGCCGTCGGCATGGCGGATGTCGACTGGGTGCGCGGGCTGCGAGTCAGCGACTCCGCTCTGACCATCCAGGCGGCGGTCGAAGGGCAGGGAGTGGCGCTCGTCGTGTTCTCCCTGGTAGCCGACGATCTGGCGGCGGGGCGGCTGGTGCGGCCGCTCGATCTCTCCATTCAGAACCAGGCCAGCTACCACTTCGTCGCCACGACGCGGTCGCTGCGCCGGCCGATCGTCCGGGCCTTTCGCGACTGGATCGTCGCCGCCGCGGCCGAGACCACCCTGGCGCCGCGGGAACCGGTCGCGTCATCGCGCCCGGCCGATTGAGCCTCGCCCGGCCTTGTCGGGCGCCGTCGGCCGGACCATCTGCCTTCCGATACAACGATTGGAGGAGAGGCGCGTGATCGATCCGAAGAAGCTGTTCGAGGACTTCCTCGGCGGCGGTGCGAAGCAGCCTGGCGGCAAGGGTTCCGGCCTGTCCGGCAATCTCGGCACGCTGGCCACCGGCGCGGTCGGCGGCGGGTTGATCGGCCTCCTCCTGGGCTCGAAGAAGGTCCGCAAGTTCGGCGGCAGCGCGCTCGGCTATGGCGGTGCCGCGGTGCTCGGTGGCCTGGCCTACAAGGCTTGGCAGGACTGGTCGGCCAACCGGGCGCCGGCCCCGGCCCAGCCGCCGGCACAGCAGCCGCTGGCCCTGCCGCCACCGCGCAGCCCGTTCGACCTGGAGACGCAGAGCGCCGCCGGCGGCGGTGACGCGCGCATCGCCGTGGTGCGGGCGATGATCGCCGCGGCCAAGGCCGACGGCCATATCGACGCGACGGAGCAGCGGGCCCTGTTCGACCGCATCGGCCAGCTTGAGCTGGACACCGAGGAGAAGGCCTTCGTCATGGACGAACTGGCCAAGCCGCTCGACGTCGCGGCGATCGCGGCCCTGGCGGCGACGCCGGAGCAGGCGGCGGAGATCTGGCTGGCGTCGCGCCTGGCGATCGATGCGGACGACCCGCGCGAGAAGGCCTATCTCGACGACCTGGCGACGCGGCTGAAGCTGCCCGAGGGGCTGGCGGCCCATCTCGAGGCGCAGGCGGCCGCAGTCGGGTGACATCGTAGGTTGGGTTCGCGGCACGCGAACCCAACATCGATCCGCCGAAACGGCGCAAGCGTTGGGTTCGCGATGCGAACCCAACCTACATCGGGGGCGAGCCCCTCAGGCGACCAGATCGATCGTGTAGCTCTCGGTGACCGGGTTGGCCAGCAGCTTGCGGCACATCTCGTCGAGGCGCGCCTTGGCCTCGGCGGCGTCGGCGGCGGCGATCTCGACCTCGATCACCTTGCCCTGCCGCACCTCGCCGACCTCGCCGAAGCCGAGGCCCTGCAGGGAATGACCGATCGCCTTGCCCTGGGTGTCCAGGACACCGGGCTTCAGCATGACATGGATGCGCGCTTTCATGGGGCGACCTGGCTCTCACGGATGTCGACGACACTTCCCTCTGGCAGGATGCCGAGGCGCCGGGCCACTTCCTGATAGGCCTCGAGGACGCCGCCGAGATCCTGGCGGAAGCGATCCTTATCGAATTTCTCGTTGGTCTGCACGTCCCACAGGCGACAGTTGTCCGGGCTGATCTCGTCGGCCAGGACGATCCGCATCTCGTCGTTCTCGTCGTACAGGCGGCCGAATTCGAGCTTGAAATCGACGAGCTTGAGGCCGATGCCGAGGAACAGGCCGGTGAGGTAGTCGTTCACCCGCAGCGACAGCGAGACGATGTCGTCGAGGTCCTGGGCGTTGGCCCAGCCGAAGGCGGTGATGTGCTCCTCCGACACCATCGGGTCGTTGAGCTCGTCCGACTTCAGATAGTACTCGATGATCGAGCGCGGCAGCGGCGTGCCCTCGGGCACGTTGAAGCGCTTGGAGAACGAGCCGGCGGCGATGTTGCGCACCACCACCTCGAGCGGGATGATCTCGACCTCGTGGATCAGCTGCTCGCGCATGTTCAGGCGGCGCATGAAATGCGTCGGCACGCCGATCTCGGACAGCCGGGTCATCAGGTACTCGGAGATGCGGTTGTTCAGCACCCCCTTGCCCGAGATCACCGCCTTCTTCGTACCGTTATGCGCCGTCGCATCGTCCTTGAAGTACTGGACGATCGTGCCCGGCTCCGGCCCTTCGTAAAGGACCTTGGCCTTGCCTTCGTAGATGCGCCTGCGGCGGCTCATGTGGACGTGTCCATGGAAGGGTGATGCCAACAGCAAAAAAGGGTCGGGACGTCCTGGAGAGGTCGTCCACGCCCGCGCACATATAGCAAGCGCGGCTCTGGTAAACAATTGCGCGCTCCCGTCCGCCTCCGGGCGTGACCAAGGCGGCCGGAGACGCTATATCCTCCGCTATGGGGATACGTCCGCGATTGCGGGCAGGTGGAAGGACACGGGATGACGACGTTCGACTCGCGGGGCCAGGCATTCGAGGCGGAGTTCCAGCACGACCAGGAGCTCCTGTTCCGGATCCAGAACCGGCGCAACAAGCTGCTGGGGTTGTGGGCGGCCGAGCTGATGGGCCTGACCGGCGCCGACGCCGAGGCCTATGCGAAGGAGGTCGTCATGTCCGACTTCGAGAAGCAGACGGACGAGGACGTGCACGACAAGGTCTATGCCGACCTGAAGATCCACGACGTCGACCTGTCCGACCACCGGCTGCGCAAGAAGATGGACGCGCTTTTGGCCGTGGCGCGGCAGCAGATCATGACCGAGGCGACGCCGAAGTAAGCCGGTGTCCTCGATGAACGGAAAAGGGCGGCCTCGGCCGCCCTTTGTTTTTACCGAACGCTCGGTCAGCCTTTGACCGCCCCGGCCGTCAGCCCGCTGGTCATTGCGTTGCGGAAGACATAGTAGATCACCGCCGGCGGCACGGCGTAGATCAGCCCGGTCGCCATCAACAGGTTCCACGGGGAATCGTCGGCCGACAGGAACATGCCCAGCCCGACCGACAGCGGCGCCGCCTGCTCGCTCGACAGCAGCAGGAAGGCGTAGAGGTACTCGTTCCAGGCCAGAATCAGCGCGTAGATCCCGATCGCCACCAGCGACGGGCGCATCAGCGGCAGATAGACCATGCGGAAGATCTGCAGCGGCGTGGCTCCGTCCATGATCGCCGCCTCGTCCAGCTCGCGCGGCAGCTTGTCCGAGGCCTGCTTCAGCACCCAGATGGCATAGGGCGAAGCCAGCGCGATCATCGCCAGAATCAGCGCGGCCTGGGTGTTCAGCAGGCCGTAGGAGCCCATGGTCTTGTACATCGGCACGGCCAGGAAGGCGGCCGGGATCAGATACGTGGCCAGCGCCAGGTTCATCACCTGGCGGCCGCCCCGCGCCCGCAGCCGGCTGATGGCGAAGGCGGCGCAGGTGGCGACGAACAGGGTCGCGACCCCGGTGGTGACCGCGATGAAGAAGCTGTTGCCGAGCTGCAGCCAGAAATTGCTGAGATAGTAGTGCTGCTGCCGGAACACGGTGAGGAAGTTGGAGAAGGTCGGGTGCTCCGGCCACAAAGTGCCGGCCAGGACCGCGTCCTGCGGCGAGATCGCCAGGACGAACAGGTGGTACAGCGGCACCATCGTCCACAGCACCACCGGGACGGCGATCAGGACCAGCACCGCTTCGTTGAACCAGCGCTTCATGCCTCGCCTCCCTTGGACAGGCGCTTCACCATGACGAAGACCAGCGGCAGGACCAGCGGCATGGCGACGATGATCGAGGCGACGCCGAGGTCGAGCGCGTTGTTGCGCAGATAGCGGATGCCGAGCGTGGCCAGCACCTGGGTGCTGTCGTTCGGGCCGCCGCCGGTCAGCAGGTAGACGCTGTTGAAGTCGCCCAGCGTCCAGATCGTCGACAGGATGGTCGAGGTGACGTAGAGCGCCACCACCGACGGCCAGGTGACGAAGCGGAAGCGCTGCCAGCGCGAGGCCCCGTCGACCGCGGCGGCCTCGTAGAGGTCGCGGGCGATGGCGAGGCGCCCGGTCAGGAGGATCAGGGTCCAGAACGGCAGCGACTTCCAGATGTGGACCACGACCGTGCCGAAGAAGGCCAGCCACGGGTTGGTCAGCCAGGGCGGGCCTTCGAAGATGCCGAACAGCTGGAACAGCTGCTGGTTGATCATGCCGGTCTCGGGATTGAGCATCACCCGGAAGGACAGGATGGTCGGGATCGACGGCACCGCCCAGGGCAGGATGAACAGCACCAGCAGCAGCCGGATCCACCAGCGCGGCACGGCGAAGAAGCCCGACAGGCCGAGCGCGATCACCATCTTCACGTTCACCGCGATCAGCAGGAACAGGATGGTGTTGACCGCCGCGGTCGTGAAGATCGGGTCGGCGAACAGGCGCCGGTAGCTGGCCGGGTTGGCGCCGAGATAGAGGCCGTAGCCGACCGGATAGGCCACCAGCACCAGGAACACGGCGATATAGGGGGCGAGCAGGATCGCCCCCCAGGTCGCCCAGGTGCGGCGGTGGCTGCCGCCGGCGGCGGCCGGGATCGCATGGACCGTGGTCGCGGTCATCGGCTGGGTCCTCTCCGAAACGGGCTATGGCCCGGTTCCGCGCGCCGCACGGAACCGGGCCGGCAGGTCAGTCCTTAACCGGCGATTTCCTTGATCCGGGCGATCATCTCATCGACCGCCTGGTCGGGCGAGACCCCGTCCTGGACCACGCGGTTCAGCGCCTTGGCCCAGACGTTCTCCGCATTCACCGTGGTGAAGTGGTAGTTGTAGACGAAGGGGAAGGGCACGGTGCCCTCGGTGAACTGCTTCGACACCACGGCGCGGTGCGGGTCGCTGCCGTCGGTCCAAAACGGCCGGGCGGCGCCGGACTTGGTCACCGGGTACCAGCGCCCGACCGAGCCCTCGACGAAGGGCGTCAGATTCTCGTCCTTCATCATGAAGGCCATGAACTCCTTGGCCTGGGCCTTGTTCTTGGAATCGGCGAAGATCACCGCAGTCTTGGTCGCCGCCAGGTTCGGCAGCGTCCCGCCGTCCGGCTTCTTCGGGAACAGGGTGGTGCGGATGTTCTCCTCGTAGTTCTTCTTCGCCTGGGCCCGCTGCTCCTCGGTCAGCGACGGGTTGGTCGAATCGTCCAGATGCTTGCTGGGGATCGAGATCGTGGCGTTGTGGGTTAGGATCGTGGTCTTGTTGTGGAAGTTGACGTTGTTGTCGGTGTCGAGCCAGTTGACCGAGGAGGGCGGGGTGCAGCCGCGGGTGAAGATCGAGCTGTAGCCCTTCACCGCCTCGATCATCGCCGCCCGGTTCTCCGGCTGGTCGAGCACGATCTTGCCGTTCTCGTCGACGATCTTGACGTTGTAGGCGTTGGCCCAGGTCAGGAAGCTGAAGAAGGTGTCGGAGGCGGCGACGCTCATCGGATGGCCGATGGCGTAGATGCGCTTGCCCTTGGCACGCAGGCCGGCCTGAACCTTGTCGCACCAGAAATCCCAGTACTCGTTCCAGGTGCCGGGGATATCGGCCTCGCTGAAGCCGGCGTCCTGCAGCATGTCCTTCCAGTAGAAGATATGCATGGTCTGGCGTTCGATCGGGAAGGCGTAGTAGGCCTTCTGCCCGGTCTTGCCGTTCGCCAGGAAGGTGGTGGCCAGGGCGTCGGGCTGGAACTGGTCCTTGATCGGGGTGAGGACGTCGCTGACATCCTCCAGCCGGCCCTCATAGGCCCACTGGCCGGTGGTGCGGAAGTCGAAGGTGGTGCAGTAGCCGACATCCGGCGGCGTGCCGGCCTCGACCGCGGCGACCGACTTCACGATGCAGTCCTCGGTCGAGTACAGCGACAGCTCGACCTTGACGCCGGTCGCCTTCTGGTACCGGTCTATCAGGGCCAAGAGGGCGTCGTCCTCGCCCTTGTAGAAGCCCTTGGTGAACCAGACGGTGAGCGTGTCCTGCGCCTGGGCGGGCGCGACAGCGGCGAGGCCGAGGGCCAGGGCACAACCCGCCGTGAGATGGCGGAGACCGATCTTGGGCATGGAACTTCTCCCAGAACTGTGGATGGGGCGGCGGCTTGTGCCGTCTTGGTGGTGGCTTCCGGGCGGCCGGAAGCGGGCTGTCAGCCGGGGCGGGGCCTCCTGGCGGTGGAGCCTCGTTCGACGATCTCGAACCCGACATCGATCACCCGGGGCGGCGCCGGGGCGTCGCCCTCGGCCTCGAGGATGCGCAGCAGCAGCTCGCCGACCCGGCGGCCGATATCCTCGGCATCGATCCGCACGGTCGACAGCGCCGGCACGCATTGCCCGCCGATCTCGAAATCGCCGAAGCCCAGGATCGAGACCTGCCCCGGCACGGCGATGCCGCGGCGGTGGCACTCCATCAGGGCGCCGACGGCGGCGAGGTCCGAGACCGCGAACACGGCATCGATCGGCCCGGCGGTGTCGAGCAGCTGGGCCATGGCGGCGGCCCCGCCGGCGAAGGACAGCGGCACCTGGCCGCGATGGACGACGGTGTCGGCCGGCAGCCCGGCTTCGCGCAGCACCTCGGCGAAGCCGATCAGCCGGGCCTCGCCGCGGAAGTCGTGGGAGTCGCCGTGGATCGCCGGGCCGATGCCGCCGATGTGGCGGTGGCCCAACGCGATCAGGTGCCGCGCCGCGGCCCGCCCGGCCTCGATGTTGGAGAAGCCGACGGCCCGGTCGATCGGGGCGGCCGCGCCGCAGTCCCAGATCTCGACCACCGGGATGCCGGCGCTGCGCAGCATGGTCCGCGCCGCTTCGGTGTGGTGCATGCCGGCCAGCACGATCGCCTCGGGCCGGCGCTCCAGCATCGCCCGGACCAGCGCCTCCTCCTCGCTCATGCGATAGAGAGTATAGCCGATCAGCAGCTGATAGCCGGTCCGGCGCAGCGCCTCCGACAGCCCGTGCGCGGTGTCGGCGAAGTTGGAGTTGGTGATGGTCGGCACCAGCGTGGCGATGAAGCCGGTGCGGCGCGACGACAGGGCGGCGGCGACCTTGTCGTCGACATAGCCGAGCTGCTCGATCGCCTGGCGGATGCGGTTGCGCGTCTCCGGCGCCACCCGGCTGCTGCCGGCCTGCACCCGGGACACGGTCATCGGCGAGACCCCGGCGAGACGGGCGACGTCCCGCATGGTCGGCCGGAGGGAACGCTTGGGCATGGCTTGCCTCTCGATCGGCCGCGCGGCGGTCCTGCGCCCGGCCGCACGCCGGCGGGGCCGCGCATCCCGGCGCGTCCGGACCGCGGGGGCAGGGCAGGGCCGCGCGACAGCGCGGCAGGCCGCGAAACACGTCATCGGCGGGACCGGACGGTCCCTGCGCTCGGGCGGGTGAGATCGGTGGCAAGCATGGTGTCGGCCCTCCCCTGGCCTGAAATCGATTTGTCGTTCTTATTGATGTGACCGGTAACATGGACGGCCATGGGCGCGCAAGAGCAAGGCAGTGGAGGAGGGCGGTCCTCCCGGCGGTTGCATCCCGCCGCCCGATCGACGCAGAGTGCGGCGATGATCGAGACGCGCAGACGCCGGCCGGCCGCGGCCGAACCAGGGGCGGCCAGGCCGCGGACCAAGCCGTCCGAGGTGCGCCGGCGCGAGCTGCTGGACGCCGGCGAGGCCCTGGTGCTGAAGAAGGGCATCGCCGGCACCAGCATCGACGATATCGTCGCCGCGGCCGACGTGGCCAAAGGCACCTTCTATCTCTACTTCCCCGGGAAGGAGGCGCTGGTCGAGGCGCTGCGCGCACGCTTCGCCGAACGGTTCGGCGCCCGCATCGCCGCCGCCCAGGCGAAGCGCGACCCGGCCGACTGGTCCGGCCGGCTCGCCGCCTGGCTGGAGGGCGGCGTGCACGGCTATCTCGACCAGGTGGAACTGCACGACGTGCTGTTCCACACGCCGGACTTCCTGCCGCGCCAGCGCCGCGTCGACGGCCATATGGAGCCGGTCCGCGGCCTGGTCGATCTGCTGCGCGACGGCGCCGCGGCCGGTGCGTGGGAGGTGACCGATCCGGAGATGACGGCGGTGCTGCTGTTCTACGCCTTCCACGGCGGCGTCGATCACGCCATCGCCGACGGCCGCACGGGCGACGTCGCCGGGCTGGTGGCCGAGCTGCAGGCCTTCGTCCGCCGGGCGCTGGGGCTAAGTGCGTAGGTTGGGCTCGCCTCCGGCGAACCCAACAGGGTAACCGGCGGCCCTTACCGCTCGACCGTCCGGTTCCAGCGGTCGTTCCACTCCGGCCGGTGGGCGTTGATCTGGTCCCAGTCGACCGTGACCGCGTGCTCGAGATAGCCGCGCATCTCCTTCACCATCGCCGCCGTCTCCGGCGTCGGGCCGTCGACCTTGGCGTTGGACGGGATCTGGTTGCCGTATTGCAGCGCCTTGGCCTGCGCCTCCGGCGTCAGCAGGTACTGCGCCAGCTTCTGCGCCAGCGCCGGTTCGGAGTTCCCGGCGACGACGCATTCCGCCACCATCAGCACCACCGCGCCTTCCTTCGGCTGGGCATAGGCGACCGGGATGCCCTTGTCCTTGAAGCTGGCGACGGCGGTCGGCGTCAGCGGGAAGACCGCCGCCTCGTCGGTCTGCACCATCTCCGACAGCTTGGCCGAGCTCGGGATGTATTCCAGCACGTTCGGGCCGACGGTCTCGCCCCATTTGGCGAAGCCCGGGTCGACGTTCTCCTCGCTGCCGCCCTGGATGCGGTTGAACATCAGGAAGCCGTGCAGCCCGTAGGTGCTGCTGGACAGCGACTGGAACACGACCTTGCCCTCGTATTTCGAGTCCGCCAAGTCCATCCAGGAGGTCGGGGCGGTCCAGCCCTGCTCCTCGAACATCCTGGTGTTGTAGGCGAGGCCGGTCACGGTGACGGTGACGCCCAGCGCCATGTCGTCCTTGATCCGCGCGGCGGGGTAGAGGTCGGCCATCACCGGCGCCGTCTCGGTCTTCTGGCACAGCCCCATGCCGATGGCGCGGACCATGACGCCGTCGTCGAGGAAGGCCAGGTGCATCTGCGGGTTGTCCTTGGCCGCCTGCAACTTGGCCAGCACTTCCGAGGAGGTGCCGGGGACGACCACGACCTTGACGTCGTTCGCCTTCTCGAAATCCGGGAAGACGTACTGGCTGTAGGCCTTCTCCATGTCGCCGCCGTTCATGCCGATATAGAGGGTCTTGGTCTCCGCCATCGCCGCGCCCGAGGCCAGCAGCGCCGTCGTGGCCAGCAGCGTGATCCGTCCGTTCATGTCGCTCTCTCCTGTTGCCTGTTGTTGATGCTCAGGCCGCCGCTGTTGCGGTGAAGCGGCCGATGTCGAAGGCCTCGATCGGGGTGGGGCTGCGGCCGTCGCGCGCCAGCTCGGCCAGCACCTCGCCGACGGCCGGCCCGATCTGGAAGCCGGCGCCGGAGAAGCCGAAGCCGTGGATCAGCCCCGGCGTGGTCCGGCTCGGTCCCAAGACCGGGTTGCGGTCGGGCGTGTCGCCCTCGACCCCGCTCCAGAACCGGATGACCTGGGCGCTGCGCAGGGCCGGGAACAGCTCCGCCGCCTGGCGCAGCAGCGACCCGATGGCGCTGCGGCCGGGCCGGGCGCGGTCGGCGTCGAGCCCGATGCCGCGGCCGCCGCCCATGACGCAGTTGCCGCGCTCGACCTGGCGGGCGTAGATGCCGCCGCCCTCGACCCCGACATTGACGTCCATCAGGCGCGGCAGCGGCTCGGTCACCGCCATGTTGGGATGGGCCGAGACCAGCGGCACCGGCTCGCCGAAGTCGGCGGCGAAGCGGCCGGACCAGGCGCCGGCGCAGTTCAGCAGCAGGCGCGACCGGACCTCCAGCCCGTCGCCGGCCAGGAGACGGAAACCGTCGCCGTCGCGCATCGCCTCCTGCACCGCGGTATTCTCGCGGATATCGGCTCCGGCCTTGCGCGCGGCCCGAGCGAAGCCGGGCGACACCAGCCGCGGATTGGCATGGCCGTCGGCCGGGCACCATGACCCGGCGAGGGCACGGTCGCCCAGCCAGGGCCAGCGGGCGCGGAAGGCGTTGCCGGCGACGATCTCGAGCCCGAGGCCGAAATCGCGCACCCGGTCCTGGTAGGCCTCCAGCGTTGCCAGGTCGGCCTCGCTGCGCGCCAGCTTGAGGTGGCCGGAGCGGATGTATTCGCCGTCGATGCCGATCGTCTCCGGCAGGCGCTGCCAGATCGCATGGGCGCGCTGCGACAACGGGATCTGCTCCGGCGGCCGGCCCTGGCGGCGCACGCCGCCATAGTTTACGCCGCTGGCCTGGGCGCCGCAGAAGCCGCGCTCCAGCAGCAGCGCCGTCATCCCCATGCGGCGCAGGGCCAGGGCCGCGGCCGCGCCGGCGATGCCGCCGCCGATGATGGCGACATCGGTGTCGATCCGTTCGGTCGCGTTCATGCCGCTTCCTCCGGCGCGCCCTCGATCGCGACCGGGATCGGCTTGACCGGGGCCTGGCCGCGCAGCCGCCCCACCGCCTCGACCGGAACGCCGCGATGGGCGGCCAGGATCTCCGCCGCCGCGGCGCCGCACATGCGGCCCTGGCAGCGGCCCATGCCGACCCGGCACAGGGCCTTCAGCCGGTTCAGCTCCGGCGTGCCCCAGCGGGTGGCGGTGGCGCGCAGCGTGCCGGCCGACACTTCCTCGCAGCGGCAGACCACGAGGCCGTCCGGCGCCTGGGCGGCCCAGTCGGCGGGGAAGGGGAAGGCGCGCTCCAGCCCCTGGCGGAATTTTCCGATCGCGGCCAGCTTGGCCTCCAGCCGCGCGGCGCGGGCGCGGTCGACCGGCCGGCCGAGATCCTCGAGCAGGGCCAGGGCCGCGCGTTCGCCGGCCAGCTCGGCGGCATCCGCCCCGGCGATGCCGGCGCCGTCGCCGGCCAGATAGACGCCGGGCACGCTGCTGCGGCCGGCCGCGTCGCGCTCCGGCAGCCAGGCGCGGTTCAGCGGGTCGAAGCGGAAGCGGCAGCCGGCCAGGTCGGCCAGCTGGGTCTCGGACCGCAAACCGGTGCCGAAGGCGACGGCGTCGCAGTCGACCCGCTGTTCGCGCTCGCCGTCGTGCCAGGCCAGCCCCTCGACCCGCTCCGTTCCCAGGATGCGCAGCGGCCGGGCCCCGTGCCGCACCGGCATGCCGCCGGCCTTCAGCGCCGCCAGCAGGCGCAGGCCCTTGGCCAGGACGGCCGGGCCGCGCAGCAGCCCGGGCAGGGCCGCCAGCTTGTCGGCCAACCGGGCGGTGTCCAGGACGGCCACGACCTCCGCCCCGGCCTTCCGATACTGCGAGGCGACCAGCGGCAGCAGCGGGCCGGTGCCGATGAAGGCGACGCGCCGGCCGATGCCGCAGCCCTGGTATTTCAGCGCCACCTGCGCCGCGCCCAGGCTGTAGGCGCCCGGCAGGGTCCAGCCCGGGATCGGCAGGATGCGGTCGGTCGCGCCGGTGGCCAGGATCAGGTGGCTGCAGGGCAGGCGCTCCGCCTGGCCGTCGCGCAGCAGGTCCAGCGCCCCGGCCTCGATGTTCCAGACCAGGGTCTGCGGCCGGTGGTCGATGGCCAGCCCGTCGATGATCCGGTGCAGCGCCTCGGCCTTGGCCGCCTCGGTGCCGTAAAGGGTCTTGGCGTCGCGAGTGAAGCCGTCCGGCTGGCGGCGATAGATCTGGCCGCCGCCCTTGGCGGCCTCGTCCACCACCACCGGCCGCAGCCCGGCCGCCGCGAGGGCCTGGGCGGCGCGGATGCCGGCCGGGCCGGCGCCGACGATGACGGGACGGGCCTCGCCGCTCATGCTGCCTCTCCCGGGCCGGTGACCAGGCGCATGCCTTCGGCGATGGCGGTGGAGCAGGCGCGGAAGCGCTGCCCGTCCTCGGTCGCCACCCAGCAATCCTGGCAGGCGCCCATCAGGCAGAAGCCGGCACGAGGGCGGCCGCCGAACTCCGATCGCCGCAGCCGGTCGGCCGAGGTCAGGATCGCGGTCAGCACCGTGTCGCCGGCCAGGGCCGTGGCCGGGCAGCCGTCCAGGCGGAAGCGGATCTCGGGCCGGCCGGTCTCGGCCAGGCGGGTCAGGATGGGCATGACAGGGGTCCGGTCACTGGCGGCCGACCAGGATGCGGTCGAGGCCGTAGATGCGGTCGAGCACGACCATGGCGACGGCGGTGACGGCGACCATCAGGGCCGAGACGGCGGCCATCATCGGGTCGATCGATTCTGTCGCGTACATGTACATCCGCACCGGCAGGGTGACGGTGGCGGGCGAGGTGACGAAGATCGACATCGTCAGCTCGTCGAAGCTGTTGATGAAGGCCAGCAGCCAGCCGCCGGCGACGCCGGGCAGGATCATCGGCAGGGTGATGCGGCGGAACACGGTGAAGGCGCCGGCCCCCAGCGACGCCGCCGCCTGCTCGGTCGACCGGTCGAAGCCGACCAGGGCGGCGATCACCAGCCGCAGCGCATAGGGCGTGATCACCACGCTGTGCGCCAGCACCAGCCAGAAGAAGCTGCCGGCGGCACCGAGCCGCGAGAACAGCTGCAGCAGCGCCACACCCAGGACCAGATGCGGGATCAGGAGCGGCGACAGGAACAGCGCGTTCAGAGCGTCGCGGCCGCGGAACGCGTAACGGGTGGTGGCGATGCCGGCCGGCACGGCGAGCGCGGTCGACAAGGTCGCCGACAGGGTCGCCAGCCACAGGCTGTTCCAGAAGGACTGCAGGAAGTCGGGGTGGTCGAACACCGCCTCGAACCAGCGCAGCGAGATGCCGGCGGTCGGCAGGCTCAGCGTGCTCTCCGGCGTGAAGGCGACCAGGCAGACGATCGCCAGCGGCGCCAGCATGAAGATCACGACCAGCGTGTGGAAGACCAGGGCGAGGGGGCCGTTGCGGCTCATTTTCGCCTCACCCGAGGGTCTTCCGGTACCGTCCTTCGACGATCCGGTTGTAGCCGAGCATGATGGCCAGGTTGGCGACCAGCAGGATCACCGCGATGGCGGCGCCCAGCGGCCAGTTCAGCGAGCTCAGGTATTCGTCGTAGACCACGGTCGCGACCATCTTCAGCCGCCGCCCGCCGAGCAGGCCGGGGATGGCGAAGGAGCTGGCGGCGAGGCCGAACACGATCAGGCTGCCGGACAGGAGGCCGGGCAGGATCTGCGGCAGCACCACCCGGCGCAGCACGGTGGCGTGCGACGCGCCCAGCGACAGCGCCGCCTGCTCGGCCGCCGGGTCCAGCTTCTGCAGCGAGGTCCAGACCGGGATGACCATGAAGGGCAGCATGATGTGGACCAGCGCCACCACCACGGCGGTCTCGGTGTAGAGCAGCCGGACGCGGCCGAGGCCCAGCGCCTGCGTCGCCTCGTTCACCAGCCCGGTCGGGCCCAAGAGCATGCTCCAGCCGAAGGCGCGGACCACGACCGAGACCAGCAGCGGCGCCAGCACCACCAGCAGGAAGACCGACCGCCAGGGGCTGCGCATCCGGCTCAGCACATAGGCCTCGGGCGCGCCGACCACGATGCAGATCAGCGTGGTCAGGGCCGACAGGCGGAAGGTGCGCAGGAAGATCTCGTAATAGTAGGGGTCGGTCAGCACCGTCAGGTATTGGCCGATGGTCCAGGCGTCCTGCACGCCGGTGGCGTGGTCGTAGACAAGGAAGGACAGGATCAGGGTCAGCGCCAGCGGCGTCAGCACCAGCCCGGCGAACAGGACCGTCGCCGGCAGCACCATCGCCGCCGGGGCCAAGCGCCCCTCGGCGCTCATAGGATGGCCTCGGCGGCCTCGGCGTCACGCAGCACCCGGACCATGTCCGGCGCCCAGTCGATGCCGGCCCGGGCGCCCTCGGCCAGCGGCTCGCCGCCCAGGTTCGGCGCCGCCGCCAGAAGCTCGCCGGCCGGGCTGTCCAGGTGGTACAGCCACTGGCTTCCCAGGAAGTAGCGGCGCGATACGGTTCCGGGCAGCCGGCCGGTGCCGGGCGCGCCCAAGGCCAGCTTCTCCGGCCGCAGGCACAGCAGCACGCG
Source organism: Inquilinus sp. NPDC058860 (assembly GCF_042743185.1). Classification (NCBI taxonomy): domain Bacteria; kingdom Pseudomonadati; phylum Pseudomonadota; class Alphaproteobacteria; order Rhodospirillales; family Rhodospirillaceae; genus Inquilinus; species Inquilinus sp. NPDC058860. The sequence continues at coordinate 18,324 of NZ_JBHYMS010000010.1, forward strand.
GGCGCCGGCGGGCAGGCCGTCGCCCGGCACCTCCAGCGTCGCGGCGCCGACCGTTACCCGCGCCACCGCGCCGGCCTGGGCCACGACGCCGTCCAGCAGGTTGGCCTTGCCGACGAAGTCGGAGATGAAGCGGCTGCGCGGATGCTCGTACATCCGGTAGGGCTGGTCGATCTGGGTGATGCGGCCGCGCTCCATCACCACCACCCGGTCGCTGATCGACAGCGCCTCGGCCTGGTCGTGGGTGACCATGATCGTGGTGGTGCCGGTGCGGCGCTGGATCTGGCGCAGCTCGAACTGCATCGCCTCGCGCAGCTTGGCGTCCAGGTTGGACAGCGGCTCGTCCAGCAGCAGCACCGGCGGCTCGATCACCAGGGCGCGGGCCAGGGCGACGCGCTGGCGCTGCCCGCCGGACAGGGCGCGCGGATAGCGGCCGGCGAGGTGGTCGAGATGCACCAGCGCCAGCGCCTCCTCGACCCGCTTCGCCCGTTCCGGCTTGGCGACGCCGCGCATCTCCAGGCCGAAGGCGACATTGTCGGCCACGGTCATGTGCGGGAACAGGGCGTAGCTCTGGAACACGACGCCGAGGCCGCGGCGGTTCGGCTTCACCCGGGTCAGATCCTGCCCGTCCAGCAGGATCCGCCCGGCGGTGGCCGGGACGAAGCCGGCGACCATCTGCAAGGTCGTGGTCTTGCCGCAGCCGGAGGGGCCGAGCAACGACACGAACTCACCGCGCTCCACGGTCAAATCGAGATCGGCGACGGCCGCGACGTCGCCATAGAGCTTCGAGATCCGCTCGAGACGGAGGAAGGTCACTGCAGTCTCCCTGGCATCCCTGTCGATCGCCGTTCCGCGCTGCCGCGCATCGGCCCCGCCGGTCTTGCTTCCGTGGAACGGAAGGCGCCAGCGCGTCTCTTCACAACACCGTTTCGAAATGAGGAGTCAAGGAGACATTCCGTTTTGCCCGGAGTATTCTGATCAGAGTTCCGGAATACGGAATCGGAACGTGCAATATCGATCTGGAGCTTCCGGAAATGGCGAAAGAGAGCGAAGCCCCGGGCAAGAGCCTGCAGCGCGGCTTCGCCATCCTGCGGGCCCTGGCCGAGGCGGGCGGCGAGGGGGCGAAGCTGATCCGCATCGCCGAGGCCACCGGCCTGACTCAGGCGACGGTCCACCGGCTGCTGCAAGCCCTGCTGGCCGAGGGGGTGGTCGAGCAGGACGGGTGCAGCCGGCTGTACCGGCTCGGCATCGACTTCTTCGCCCTGGCGGCGCGGGCCGGGAACCCCGGCAACCTGCGCGACCTGTGCCGGCCGGTGCTGCAGCGCCTGTCAGCGATGCTCGGGGACACCGTGTTCCTTTTGGTGCGCAGCGGCTTCGATGCGCTGTGCCTGGACCGCTGCGAGGGGCCGTTCCCGATCCGCTCCTTCACCGGCGACATCGGCGGCCGGGTGCCGCTCGGGGTCGGGCAGGGGGCGCTGGTGATCCTGGCCTTCCTGCCGGAGGCGGAGCGTGAGGAGGTGATCCGCTTCAACGTCCCGCGCTTGGTCGGCCAGGGCTTCATGGACGAGGTCTATCTGCGCGCCGAGATGGCGAAGGCGCGGGAGGCCGGCTTCGCCGCCCGACGCGACTTCGTGCTGCCCGGCATGGGCGGCGCGGCGGTGCCGATCCTGGACCGGGAAGGCCGCGCGGTGGCGGCGCTCAGCATCGGCACGATCTCGGAGCGGCTGGGCGAGGACCGGCTGCCGACCGTGGTCGAGATCCTCAAGCGCGAGGCGGCGGCGATCGGTCCGCGCCTGAACCCCTTCGACCCGGCGCTGCGCCGGCCGGCGCAACTGCTGGGCAGCGCCTCGCGGAGCGGGTGAGGCTTCCGTTTTCGACGTCGATATGCCAGGGAGGGCCGGCATGACCGACGATCCCGCGCTCGACACCCTGTTCCTGCCGTTCCACAGCGGCACCTTGGCCTGGCCGGCGGAGGGCCGCGCCCTGGTGCTCGGCGCCCGCGCCGGTGCCGCCCTGGCCGAATTCGCCTCGCCGGCCCTGGTCTGCGAGCAGAGCTTCCGGCCGCGGGCCGCGGCGCTGGAAGCGGCGGGGTTGACCGTGTCGACCCGGGCCGAGGGCCGGTTCCCGCTGGTGCTGGTGCTGCCGCCGCGGCAGCGCGAGGCGGCGCGGGCGCTGCTGGCCCGGGCGCTGGGCCAGGCCGAGCCGGGCGGGACGGTGGTGGTCAGCCTGGCCAACACCGACGGCGCGCGCTCAGCCGAGGAGGATTTCTCGCGCCTGGCCGGTCCGATCGAGCGCCTGTCGAAGAACCGCTGCCGTGTGTTCTGGGCACGTGCCGGCGCCGGCGATCCGGCCCTGCAGGAGGAATGGGCGGCGCTGGACGAGCCGCGGCCGGTGGCCGACGGCCGCTTCCTCAGCCGTCCCGGCCTGTTCGCCTGGGACCGGGTCGATCCCGGGACGGCCCTGCTGGCCGCGCATCTGCCGGCGGATCTGAAGGGGCAGGGCGCCGATCTGGGCGCCGGCTTCGGTACCCTGTCGGCCGAGGTCCTGGATCGCTGCCCGGAGGTGGCGGCGCTGGATCTCTACGAGGCCGAGGCCCGGGCGCTGGAGCTGGCGCGGCGCAACCTGGAGCCCTATGTCGGTCGGGCCGAGCTCGACTATCTCTGGCACGATGTCGCCGCCGGGCTGCCGCCGGGCCGGCGCTACCATTTCGTCGTCACCAACCCTCCCTTCCACGAGGGCGGGCGGGCCGACCGGCACGATCTCGGCCGTGCCTTCATCGCCGCAGCGGCGGCGGCGCTGCGCCAGAAGGGCCGGCTGTTCCTGGTGGCGAACCGGCATCTGCCCTATGAGGCGACGCTGGAGAAGGCCTTCGTCATGGTCCGCCGCATTGCCGACGACGGCGCCTACAAGGTGATCGAGGCGGCGAAGGGCGTGCGATGAAGCTTGTCCGCTATCTCGCCAATCTCGGCTATGGCAGCCGCAGGCAGGTCGAGGCGCTGCTGCGCGACGGCCGCGTCATCGACGCCGACGGCGAGCCGCTCGGGCCCGAGGCGCAGCCGGAGCACGAGGCGATCCGGGTCGACGGCCGGCCGCTCGACCCGCCGCAAGGTGCCGTGCTGATGCTGCACAAGCCCGCCGGCTTCACCTGCTCGACCAGCGATCCCGGGCGGGTGGTGTACGAGCTGCTGCCGCCGCGGTTCCGCCTGCGCAACCCGATCATCGCCCCGGTCGGGCGGCTGGACCGCGACACCACCGGTCTCCTGCTGCTGACCGATGACGGGCCGCTGCTGCATCGGATCATCTCGCCGAGGAGCCGGATCCCGAAGGTCTACGAGGCCACGCTGGCGCGCGACCTGACCGGGGATGAGGCGGCGGTCTTCGCCTCCGGCACGCTGATGCTGCGGTCGGAGACAACGCCGCTGGAGCCGGCGGTGCTGGAACCGCTGGCGCCGCGGCGCGCCCGGCTGACCGTGACCGAGGGCCGCTACCACCAGGTCCGGCGGATGTTCGCGGCGGTCGGCAACCATGTCGAAGCCCTGCATCGGACCGGCATCGGCGGCCTCGGCCTCGACGATCTGGCAGAAGGCAAGTGGCGGCTGCTGGTCCCGGCGGAGGTGGCAGCAGTGTTCAAGCCGACGGCGTCGTGAACATATGTTCGGCCGGCCAGATCTCGCGGCGTCATAGGAATGTAATATTATATCAGCGTTGATGATTTTCCTTGTCGGGGCGTCCCTGCTGGCGCAGAGTGCCCACCCTGCAGGTCGGAGATCGACCGCGGGGCGTCGAGCGTGATTTGCCGATAGCCTCGCTGGCCCGTGTGTTTGTCGGTTTGGCATCCGTTCCCCGGTGCCGATGCGCTTCACAGGATCGTCGCATCGTCGATGAACATGCAGTGATCGATCTTCCCCTGCAGGAACCACGGCGCGCGGCGGGCCTCCTTGGCTGCCGAGGGCCGCAACGACAAAAGCCGCTGGAGGAACCGCCATGGCTGGTCAGCACCGCAGGCGTCCCAGGACGAGTCCGGCCCCGCTTCGGGCGGATGAACATAAGCCAACCCCGCTTCCGCCGAAGGCCGCGAACGACACCGACGCTGCGGTCCCGATGAGGGAGATCGCGGAAATGGACCTTTCGGCCGAGACCCCCCGTTCCGCCCCGCCCCGGACGTCCCGGGTTCAGGCGGCACTTCGGGCCGAGATGCTGTGCCGGGGGTTGCGCCTGTCCCAGGCGGAATTCGCCCGCCGCTATGGTCCCGCCAGCTCCGTCGTGCGCAACTGGGCGCCGCGCCAGGCGCAGCCGGGCGGCATCAAGCTATAGGTTTCTTCCAACGGTCCTGAGCGATCCGACCGGCGGCCGCCGACGCGGCCCGCCGGTCTTCGTTTGTCCGTAGGCCGGGACGTGCAGCGGCCGGACGAACGAGGGAAGCGAATATGTGGCGTCTTGCCCCCGGCTGAACCGCAGGCCACAGTCGGTTTCGGGGGTGAGGATGAGCGATTCCAGGCCGGACGCACCGGAAGACATGCGGAGCATCGGCGCTGCACGGCTGTTGATCGGCCTGTTGCAGGGCGTGGTCCTGTATCTGCTGTGGCGGGTCGCCGAGGACCGGCTGTGGGCGACCCTTATACGGCCCCAGTTCGCCGCGGCCGCCCTGGTGACCGCCTATGTGCCGTTGATCGCTCTCGTCGGCCTCGGGTCTGTTCGCCTCCGGACGTTGCTGATCTGGGCGGTCGCCGCGGCGCTGGTCCTCGCCGGGCTGGGTGTCCACGACGCGACCCGGGCGGTCGAAGCCCGCGGCGGTCCATGGCCGTCCTTCGGCCTCTGGGTCTTCGCGGCGGCGGTCCTCTTCATCGCCCATCATCTGATCGCTGCGGCAGACGCTGAGCGCCGGATCGTCGCGTCCTATCCGCGCTATTTCGAGATCGCCTGGAGGAACGGTGTCCAGTTGGCGCTGTCCTGCGCCTTCGTTGGCGTCTTCTGGCTGGTGCTCCATCTCGGCGCGGCCCTGTTCGATGCGATCGGCATCGGGCAGATGCGCGACGTCATCCGGGAGCGGTGGTTCGCCTTCCCGGCGACCTCGGTGATGGCCGCGGCGGCGATCCACCTGACCGATGTGCGGTCGGGGCTGATCCGCGGCATCCGCACCGTCGCCTTGACCCTGCTGGCATGGCTTCTGCCCCTGCTGACGGCCCTGGCGGCAGCCTTCCTGCTGGCCTTGCCCTTCACCGGTCTCGAGCCGCTGTGGCGGACGCGGAGCGCGGCCGCCTTGCTGCTGGGCGCCGCCGCGACCTTGATCATCCTGATCAACGCCGCCTACCAGGACGGCCAGCCGGACCAGCCGACGCCGGCGCCGCTGCGCTGGGGCGGCCGGCTGGCCGCAATCCTGCTGATCCCGCTGATCGGGCTGGCCGCCTACGCGATCTGGCTCAGGGTCGACCAGCACGGCCTGACGCCCGAGCGCGTCATCGGCATCGCCTGCGTCCTGGTCGGCGCCTGCTACGCGCTGGGCTACACCATAGCCGCGATGCGGGCCGTGCCTTGGCTCAAGGGGCTGGAGGCGACCAACATCACCGCGGGCGTGGCCGCGATCGTGGTGGTGCTGGCCCTGCTCACGCCGCCGGCCGATCCTGCCAGGCTGTCGGTCGCCGACCAGCTGCGGCGGCTGGAGAACGGAACCGTGTCGGCGGCCGAATTCGATTACGACTTCCTGCGCTTCGACGGCGGCCGCTACGGCCGGGCGGCCCTGGAGCGGCTGGTGGCGCAGGGCGGCGCGGCCGGCGAGCAGGCGGCCGAGGCGCAGCGGCGGGATAACCCGCGGCGCCGCGCCGAGATCGTCATGACGCCGGAGATCCGCCGGGCCAATATCAAGGTATGGCCCGATGAGCGGACGCTGCCGGACGGCTTTCTCCGCCAGGAGTGGAGCAATGCATGGGCGCTGCCGGCTTGCCTGAAGGCGAAGGCCCCGTGCGAGGCATTCTTTGGCGATCTCACGGGCGACAGCGTCGCGGAGATCCTGTTGTCGGCGAGCGGCACGATCACCGCTTATCAGGAGCAGGGCGGCCGGTGGGAGCTGATCGGCCGGCTGCAGCCGGGGAACTGCCCCGGGCTGGTGGAAGCGATGCGCGACGGGAACTTCGCCCCGGCGCCGTCTCGCTTCGCGGATCTCGACGTCGCCGGCCGGCGGCTGCGGCTTGACGCGAGCGTGGCGCCGCTCGCGCGCGCCGAGTGCGGCCGACCGTGAGCCGGGTGATCTGAATGCGCTGGGAGGGACGGACGGCGATGGCGCGGGCCTGGGTCCGGCTGCCGTCGGGCAAGCGGCTGGATCTGCTCAACCCCACGCCGTTCGACTGGGACGACCGCGACCTGGCGCTGGGCCTCGCCCGGACCTATCGCTGGGGCGGGCATTCGGCGTGGCCGCTGCCGCTCTCCGTCGCCCAGCACTCGCTGGCCGTGCTGGCGCTGTGCCGGGCCTGGGCGCCGGTGCCGCTGTCGCCGCTGGCCGAGCTGCGCGAGCTGCTGCACGACGCCGATGAGGGACTGCTGGGCTTCGATCCGCTGTCGGTGATCAAGCCCTTCCTGGGTCAGGAGTTCCGCGACCTGGCCGCGCGGCTCGAGGACACGGTGTTCCTGCGCTACGGCCTGCCGCGCTGGACGGCCGAGCAGAAGGCCTTCCACAAGCGGGCCGACCGGGTCGCCGCGGCCAGCGAGGCGATCCATGTCGTCGGCTGGACCCGCGACGAGGTCTGGAAGGTGCTGAAGATCCGGTTCCGGCCGGTCGACGACGACCCGCTGCTGCCGGTCTATGGCGGCACGCCCTGGGAGCCCTGGGCGCCCGACCTGGCGGCGGAGCGGTTTCTGCAGGAGCTGGGCCGGCTGAAATCGGCGGCCGGCTGAGCCGGCTATGACAGGTGCGGCGACCGCCGGGCGATGAAGCGCGCCACCGCCGGGCCCAGCAGCACCACCAGGAAGAAGCGCACGGTCTGCAGCGCCATGACGAAGGGCAGGTCGACATCGCTCGACGCGGCGATGATGGCGATCGAATCCATGCCGCCGGGGCTGGTCGCGAGATAGGCCGTCAGCGGGTCGACGCCGAGCGTCCGCACCAGCACATAGGCGAGGCCGCTGCAGAAGGCGATCAGCGCCGCGATCGAGGCCAGGATCTGCGGCAACGCCCGGGCGGCGTGCACCAGCACCGACCGGGTGAAGCCGAGGCCGATGTTCCAGCCGATCAGCGCGTAGGCGAGGGCGAGCAGCCATTCCGGCAGCTCGATCTCGATCAGGCCGAGGGCATGCAGCACCGACCCGACCACCAGCGGCACCAGCATCGAGCCGGCGGGGATGCGCAGCCGCCGCCCGGCCACGGCGCCCAGCCCGGCCAGGGCCAGCGTCGCCGCGAATGGGCCGGCATCGATCGGCGGGAACCAGTCGATCGCCGCCGGGCCTGCATCGCCCGTATCCACCCAGAACCGTGCGATCAGCGAGGCCGCGGTGGCGACGCAGACGACGCGCAGATACTGCATGAAGGCGACCAGCCGGGCGTCGGCGCCGAAGGCCTCGGCCATCAGCACCATCGCGGTGGCGGCGCCGGGGGAGGAGCCCCAGACGCCGGTGGTGCCGGGCAGCACCTGCCAGCGGCTCATCAGCCAGCCCAGGAGGCTGCTGGCGGCCAGCGTCGACAGCACGATCGCCAGGAACAACGGCCAGTCCTGCAGGAACGACACCAGGATCCCCGGCGTGATCGCCCCGGCGATCAGGCAGCCGATGATCGCCTGGGCGCCGAGATAGGGCTGGCGCGGCACCCGGATGGTGCCGCCGACGACGCCGACCAGGATGCCGGCCACCATCGGGCCCAGCAGCAGTGCCGCGGGCAGGGCGGCGGCCTCCAGCAGGCCGGCGACGACCGCCGACACGGCCAGCAGCACCGCCCATTGCCCGGCACGCGGCAGCCTGGCCAGGACCGGCAATGCCGGGCCGTTCACGGGAACCACTGCAGCCTCGCTTTCCGCCTCAGGGCCGGCCGAGCAGGATGTCCGCCGCCTGGGAGACGATTCCGATGCGGGGCAGGATAGACTCGACGGCGAAGCCGTGCATCTCCGTCGACAGGCTGGTCATCGCATCTTCGGCGAAGACCACGGCGTAGTTCAGCTCCCAGGCGTTGCGGGCGGTGGATTCGACGCCGAAATTCGTGGCGATGCCGGCCAGCACGATGGTCGTGACGGCGCGTCGGCGCAGTTGCAGGTCGAGCTCGGTGCCGGTGAAGGCGCCCCAGTGCCGCTTGGTGACGACGACGTCGCCAGGCGCGGCCACGCCCTCGGCCAGGTCGCTCCAGCCCGCGGGCAGGCCGCCGGCCGGGCGGGGCATCGGCCGGTCCACCGGCTGTTTCGGCGCGTCGGCGAAATCCGGCGCCCAGCCGACGCGGACCGGGACCACCAGGGCACCGGCGGCGCGGAAGCGCGCGGCCAGCGTCTTCGCCGTGGCCAGCACCTCCGCCCCGCCGCGGGGCGCGAGCGGCATGCCGAGGATGCCGTTCTGCAGATCGATCAGGACCAGGGCGGTGCTGCGCGGGTCGAGGGTGGGCATGGTCGTCGCCTTTCGCGGCAGGCCGCACCTCTCCGATGCCGCCGGCGGGCCGGGCGGATGGACGGAGGGCGGGCGCATGTGAAAATATGAGGATGGTCTCGCAAATAGTTTTATGAGCATGCCCTCACAAAAGTCAACCGCTTCCGACGCCACCGTGATGCGCGAGCCCCGGCGCCAGCGCGGCCGCGACCGCGTCGCCGCGCTGCTGCAGGCGGGGGCGGCCGTGTTCGCCGAGAAGGGCTACGAGGCAACGACGATGACGGAGGTCGCGGCCCGGGCCGGCGCGTCGATCGGCTCGCTCTACCAGTTCTTCCCGGGCAAGGAGGCGCTGGCCGATGCGCTGCTGGCCGGCTATGGCGAGCAGGTGTTGGCGGGGCTGCAGGCGGTCGAGGCGCAGGCGGCGCAGCTGGCCGTTCCGGCGCTGGCGGATGCGCTGATCGACCTGCTGGTCGCGCTGAAGGAGGAGCGCGCGGCGGCGCTAGCGCTGATCGAAGCGCGGCGGGACGTTGCCCAGCCGTTGCGGCTGCGTGATGCCCTGCGTGGGGGCGTGGCCCGGATCCTCGCCCGCCGCGCCCCCGGGCTGGCGCCGGATCGGGCCATGGCCATGGCGATCGTCGTGCTGCTGCAGATGAAGGCGGCGGCCGCGCTCGGCGTCGAGCCCGGCCTGACGTCGCGCGCCGCCGCCCTGGCCGAGCTGCGGCGGATGACCCGGCTGTACCTCGTCGAAGGGCTTGGTCAGGCCTGACGCGGCGGCAGGACGACCAGGCGCAGGGCGATCAGCAGCGCCGTCAGGGCCAGGGCGCCGATCATCAGGGTGACGCCGGGCCAGCCCCAGTCTGCCCAGGCCAGCCCGCCGAGCGAGCCGGCGACGCTGGAGCCGAGATAATAGAAGAACAGGTACAGCGAGGAGGCCTGGGCTCGGGCGTGCTGCGCCCGGCGGCCGACCCAGCTGCTGGCCACCGAATGGGCGCCGAAGAAGCCGAAGGTCAGCACCGCGACGCCGGCGACGATCGCCCATAGCGCGTCGCCGCGGGTCAGGGCGATGCCGGCCAGCATCAGCACGATCGGTGCCCAGAACACCCGGCGGCGGCCGAGCGCCCCGGCGAGATGGCCGACCCAGATCGAGGCGCCGATGCCGATCAGATAGACCACGAAGATCGCCGCGACCATGGTCTGGCTGAGCCCGTAGGGCGGCGCGAGCAAACGGAAGCCGGTGTAGTTGTAGAGCGTGACGAAGGCGCCCATCAGCAGGAAGCCTTCGAGGAACAGCCAGCGCAGCCCGGGGTCGCGCAGATGGTCGGCGAAGGCGGCCAGCAGCAGCCGCGGCCGCAGCGGCCGGGGCGTGAAATGCGCCGAGGGCGGCAGGCTGCGCCAGAACAGGACGGCGCAGACCAGGCCGGACAGGCCGACGACGCCGAGGCCGAGGCGCCAGGAGGCGAGGTCGGTCAGCACGCCGGCGATCAGCCGCCCGCCGAGCCCGCCGAGCGCGCTGCCGCCGATGAACAGCCCCATCGCCAGCCCGACCGAGCGCGGATGCATCTCCTCGCTGACATAGGCCATGGCGACGGCCGGCAGCCCGCTCAGCGTCAGCCCCATCAGCGCCCGCAGCAGCAGGAGGCCGTGCCAGGATGGCATCAGCGCCGCCAGCACGGTCAGCACGGCCGAGGCGAACAGCGAGGCCAGCATCACCGGCTTGCGGCCCCAGGCCTCGGACAGGGCGCTGGCCACCAGCATGGCGAAGGCCAGCGTGCCGGTGGTCAGCGACAGCGACAGGCTGCTCTCGGCCGCGCCGATCCCGTAGGCCTCGGCGAAGACCGGCATCAGCGGCTGCACGCAGTAGAGCAGGGCGAAGGTGGCGAAGCCGGCGGCGAACAGCGCCAGGTTGGTGCGGTGGAAGGCGGCGGTGCCGTGCTCGATATAGGCGACGACATCCTCGGCCGCGACCGTCCCGGCCGGCATGGTGCCGGCAACCGATGGAGGTGCGGAACGGCGCGGCAGCGACTGGGCCGATGATGTCACGAAATCTCTCCGGCCGGGCCTGCGGAGGGAAAGGCGCCCGACCCTCACGGAAAACATGGTCGTGCCGATTGATAGTGTCCAATATGTTTGACGGCATCTTTGATAGCTTTGGCGAATGATGGAACTGAGGCACCTGCGCTACGTCGTGGCCCTGGCCGAGGAGCTGCATTTCAGCCGGGCGGCGGCGCGGCTCGGCATCTCCCAGCCGCCCTTGAGCCAGCAGATCCAGGCGCTGGAGGAGGAGCTCGGCGCCCGGCTGTTCGAGCGCAGCAACCGGCGGGTGGCGCTGACCGAGGTCGGAAGGCTGTTCCTGGAGCAGGCGCGGATCGTGCTGGCCGCCGCCGACCGGGCGGCCGAGGTGGCCCGCCGGGCGCAGCGCGGCGAGATCGGCGAGGTCCGCATCGCCTTCACCGCCTCCGCCCCCTTCACCACGCTGATCCCGCAGACCATCTTCGCCTTCCGCCGCAGCCATCCGGACGTGCATCTGGAGCTGCAGGAGCTGCCGACCCGGCAGCAGATCGAGGCGCTGGCGGAGCGGCGGCTGCAGATCGGCTTCCTGCGCAACCCGACCTACCCGCCGGTGCCGGACGGGATCGAGGTGCGCGAGCTGTTCCGCGACCCGCTGGTGGCGGCGCTGCGCACCGACCATCCGCTGGCGGCGGGGGCGCCCGCGCCGCTGGCCCTGGCCGAGCTGGCCGGCGAATCCTTCGTCTGCTATCCGCGCGACGCCGGCACCAGCCTGTACGACCAGATGATCGGCCTGTGCCGCGATGCCGGATTCAGCCCGAGATTGGGGCAGGAGGCGCGCGAGGTCTCGACCATTGTCGGGCTGGTCGCGGCCGGGCTCGGCGTGTCGCTGCTGCCCGCCTCGCTGCAGCGGATCCAGGTCGAGGGCGTGGTGTTCCGCCGGCTGTCCGACCCCGGCGCGGTCACCACCATGTGGCTGACCTGGCGCCGGGACGAGACCTCGCCGGCGGCACGCGCCTTCATCGATATGGCGACGCAAGTCGATGCATCTTTTAGTAGTAGCCGCTAGATCTAGCCGCATCCCCGGCGCAGCCCGGCCACAATTGGTATGAATTTTCCGTGTCGGCCCTTCTTTTCGCTGGTGCAGCACGAAGCTTGGTGCGACGCTTCTCCCTGGCGACGTGATTTCCGTCGTCAGTGATCGGAAAGGCGACATGCGACGGGCAACGGCCTGGCATCACCATCCGCTTCCCGGCTCCGACCAGGGGCAGCATCAGCATCGGCACTCGTTCGAACGCCCCTTCGCAGGGGCGTTTGTCGTTTCCGGCCGCCCGTTCCGATCCCCGACCTGTCCTGTTCCACCCGACCCGACGGAGGGTTCCGGCGAATGAGATCTCCCGGTGAAGGGGGCCGCAACTGGGATCCCCTGTTCGAGGATGCAAGCGAGAGCAAAGGACGACGTTCCATGGCCAAACGCAGCGCTTCCACCGCCCGCATCGTCCCGATCAGCGAGGGCTACGACGACGATTTCCGGGAGCAGAGCTACCTGAAGACGGTCAAGCCGCGGACCGCCAATCAGGAGGTCCTGATGAAGGCGATCGAAGGCCATGCCATGACCCTGGCCCTCGGCCCCGCCGGCACCGGCAAGACCTATCTCGCCGTGTCCAAGGCGGTCGAGGCGCTGACCGCCGAGCGGGTCAGCCGCATCGTCATCACCCGGCCGGTGGTGGAGGCGGGGGAGAGCCTGGGCTACCTGCCCGGCGACATCAACGAGAAGATGGACCCCTGGATGCGCCCGATCTACGACGCGCTGTCCGACCGTCTCGGCGCCAAGCAGGTGCGCCAGATGACCAAGGAGGGGATCGTCGAGATCGCGCCCTTGGCCTATATGCGCGGCCGCACCATCTCGCGCAGCTTCGTCATCGTCGACGAGGCGCAGAACATGACCTTCCAGCAGCTCAAGATGCTGCTGACCCGCCTGGGCTGGCATTCGACCATGGTGATCACCGGCGATCCGGACCAGACCGACCTGCTGCCCGGCCTGTCCGGGCTGGAGGAGGCGGCGCGGCGACTGGAGCCGCTGGACGGCGTCGCCGTCGTCCGCCTGACCACCGCCGACATCGTGCGCCACCCGCTGGTGGCGGCGATGATGCCGCTCCTGGCCTGACCGGAACCCCGGGCCGCCCGCCGCCATTAGCTTGTATGGGGGCTGCCGCATCGTCGGCGGCCCTCGTCACCAGCAACAGCGAGGCCGGCCATGGCGACGAAGACGCTGCACGATCTGTTCCTCAATGAGCTGAGAGACATCTACAACGCCGAGAAGCAGCTGACCCGCGCGTTGCCGAAGATGGCGAGCGCGGCCACCAACCCGGAGCTGAAGCAGGGCTTCGAGCATCACCTCGAGCAGACCAAGGGTCAGGTCGAGCGCCTCGACACCGTGTTCGAGAGCCTCGACGCGTCGTCGCGCGGCCAGACCTGCGAGGCGATGGAGGGGCTGCTGGCCGAGGCGCATGAGCTGACCGAGCTCGGGCTCGAGCCCGACGTGCTCGACGCCGCGCTGATCGCGGCGGCGCAGAAGGTCGAGCACTACGAGATCGCCACCTACGGCACCATCTGCACCTGGGCCAAGGCGATGAAGCACGAGAAGGCCCTGAACCTCCTGCTGGAAACCTTGGCGGAGGAGAAGGCGACCGACGAGACGCTGACCAAGCTGGCGAAGACCGCGGTCAACATCGCGGCCGCCCAGCACGCCCACGCGGCCTGAGACGCGGCGTCCGGCCGGGCCGTCCGCGACCAACGGCGGCCCGGCCGGAATGCGCGATCCGGGACAAAAAAGGGCAGGCCCGGCCTGCCCCGATGACGCGAACTCAGCGCCGCGGCGTCAATGCGGCCCGTGGCCGGAGAGGCCGCCCTTGCGGCCCGCTTCGGCCGCGCGCTCGCGGTCATTGGCGAAGTTGCCGCCGCTTTCCTGCCCACCCTTGCGGCCCGCCGCCGCCGCCCGGGCCGGATCGTTCTTGAAGTTGCCGCCGCTGTGCTGGCCGCCCTTGCGGCCGGCGGCCGAAGCGCGGGCGGGGTCATGGGCGAAGTTGCCGCTGCTCATCTGGCCGCCCTTCCGGCCGGCCTCCGCCGCACGCTCCCGATTGTAGGCGAAGTTCCCGGCGCCGCCCCGGTGCGGAGTCTGGCTGCTCGCCATGGTCCAAGCTCCCTTGCTGTGGGCTCACGTCATGGGAATAGGCCGCAGCGAGGCGAGGTTCCCAATGAAAAATCCTTAACTTTCCACCGGTTCGCCAAGCTTCGCTTACGGGCCTTCGGCGCGACGATACGCCTGCGGCAACAAGGCGGTTCCGCTCAGGATTTCAGTTCCGATAGCATACCGTCGGGTTTTGTCGCGGCGGGCGGAGGAACCGGTCATGGTGGCGCGCGATATGGTGGACGGGGCGTTCCATCCCTGTCCGATCCGGGACGTGCTGGACCGGATCGGCGATCGCTGGAGCCTGCTGGTGCTGCAGACCCTGGCGCCCGGGGTGAAGCGCTTCACCGTGGTCAAGCGCGAGATCGGCGACATCTCCCAGCGCATGCTGGCGCAGACGCTGCGCCGGCTGGAGCAGGACGGCCTCGTCTCGCGCACCGTGCATCCGACCATCCCGCCGCGGGTCGACTATGCGCTCACGCCGCTCGGCCAGTCGCTGATGGAGCCGCTGGACGCGCTGGTGCGCTGGGCCGACCAGCATCACGACAAGGTGCGCGCCGCCCGGATCGCCTATGTGCCGCCGGCCGCGGAGGCCGCCTGACGATCAGGCGGCGGCCGGCTTCTGCACCGCCTTTTCGAGCGCCGCCGCGTCCAGCACCTGCAGCCGGCGGCCCTTGATCCGGAACAGCCCGTCGCGCTGCAGCTGCTTCAACGTCCGGTTGGCGTGCACCAGCGAGATGCCCAGCGCGTCGGCGACGTGCAGCTGGGTCAGCGGGAAGGGCATGCCGCCGTCCCGCACCATGTCGCGCGCCTCGGCCCGGCCGTACAGATCGAGGATCAGCGCCGCCACCCGCTCCGGCGCCGTGCGCTGGCCCAGCGACAGAACCTGTTCCTCCATCACCCGCTTCTGGTCTGCGGTCAGGGCCGCGAAGCGGAAGGCGATCTCCGGCTGGTCCTGGTACAGCCCGGCAATGTCCTGGTAGGGGACGACGCAGAGCGAGACGTCGGTGATCGCGTCGATCGAGGTGACGGCCCGGTCGAAGAACTGGGCCTGGAAGCCGATCACGTCGCCCGGCAGGATGAAGGACAGGATCTGCCGGCGTCCGTCCTTCAGCATCTTGAAGCGCATCGCCCAGCCGCTGGCGACGGTGTAGAGCGGCGGGTCGGGGTCGCCTTCCGTCATGATCCGGGCGCCGGCGGCGAAGGCGGCGTCTTCGACCCGGCGCCGCCGGATATAGTCGAGCAGCTCGGGATCAAGAATCTTGAGCTGCGGCATGTCGGCGTCGAGCTTCACGTTCAGGTCGTGCGGGGACATGGCGGATTCTCCGGTGCTGATGGGCCGGTGCCGATGGCGCCGTCGGGTGAGCGGCGCCGCCGTGAGACGGAGACGGGGAGAAGCGCTGGACGTACGGCACGGCTCGTGCCGTGGACATCACCAGCAACGTGCCGATGCGGCGGCCGGTTCCGAACGGCGCGGACCGGCGGCGCCGCGACGACGCGGACGCCCGATTGACCCCGCGGCGGCGGCGAGGCTATGTCGGGGCGGGGCGTTCCGGCCCCGCCGGAATGTCGGGAGCCCCCATGCTGCGTCGCCTGCCGCTCGCCCTTGCCCTTCTCGTCGCAGCCTGCGCCGTCCAGCCGGCCGGGCCGGGGCCGCGCACCGGTTATCAGCCGCAGACCACCGCGCATCTGACCGGGGCGATCGCGGTCAACCCGATGGATTACCGGCCGCGCACCGGCGTGGCGCCGCAGGGCAGCGTTCGCGACGTGCCGGGCTATGTCACCAACGCCTTGAAGGCCGAGCTGCGCCGCGCCGGCGCCGGGCTGAACTCGTCGCGTTGCATCCTCGACGGCACCATCCGCGACTTCAAGGTCGACCGGGCCGGGCCGGAGGAGCATTACGGCGTCGACATCCGCTACGTGCTGGCGGTCGGCGGCAACGTCCAGTTCGACCAGGCCTTCGGCACCACCGTCACGGTGGCCCGCGGCCAGCCGGTCGACCGCGCGGTGGACGACGCCATCGCCAAGAACCTGAACTTCCTGCTGAAGGACGACTGGTTCGCCACCCTGCTGCTGCGCGAATGCAGCGCCCGCACCTAGGGGCCGGGTGAGCCCAGCGACCGGAAGGGGTCGCGTACGCCTCGATCGCGAGGTCGGTCAGCCGGCCGGCCTCCGTCGCGCTATGCCTGTCTATCACAGGCGATGACCAGGAGCTTTGCCGCCGTGCCGACCGCAGCCGACCCGCCCGACATCCTCGTCGTCACCGGCATCATGGCGGCGGGCAAGTCGACCGTGGCCCAGGCGCTGGCCGAAAGGCTGCCGCGGGCGGTGCATCTGCGCGGCGACGTGTTCCGGCGCATGATCGTCTCGGGCCGCGTCGAGGTGACGCCCGACCTGCCGGCCGAGGCGATGCGCCAGCTCGACCTGCGCCACGAGCTGGCGGCGACGGTGGCCGGCCGCTATGCCGAGGCCGGCTTCACCGTGATCTGGCAGGATGTGATCCTCGGGCCCACCCTGGCGCGGGTCGTCGAGCTGCTGCACGGCCGGTCCTTCGGCATCGTCGTGCTGTGCCCGTCGCCCGAGGCGGTGGTCGGGCGCGAGGCGGGGCGGGCGAAGACGGGCTACGGCGCCTGGACGCCCGCCGATCTGGACCGTGGCCTGCGCGCCGACACGCCGCGGCTCGGGCTGTGGCTCGACAGCTCGGGGCTGACGGTCGGCGAGACCGTCGACGCGATCCTGGCCCGCATCGCCGAGACCCGGACAGGGCTGCCGTGATGGGCGCGGATCGACTGGCCACGGCGGCGCGGACGCTGCTGGCCGGATTCGACCAGCCGGAGCTGGCCCGGTTCCTGGAGGAATGGCCGGCGCCCGATGCCCCGCGAAGGACGGTCGAGCCCAGAGCCCTGCCGGTGCTGCGCTGGCTCGACCAGGCGCCGGCCGTGGCCGCGGCGGAGACCCGGCCGCTGGTCGACGGGGTCGTCGCCATGGCCGAGACCCTCGCCTGGGGCCAGACCTATGCGGCGGATGATTTCGGCGACCGCTTCCTCGAACGCTACGGCTGGAGCGAGCTGATCGGCCTGCGCGGCCCGATCGCCAGCGACCGGCTGGCCTGCGGCTTTCTCCTGCTGGGGCCGGAGATCGAGTATCCGGCGCACAGCCATGCGGCGGAGGAGATCTACCTGCCGCTGGCCGGCACCGCCGATTGGTTGCGGGGCCGGGAAGGGTGGCGACAACGCCGCCCCGGCGAGCTGATCCACCACCCGTCCCGCATGGCCCATGCGATGCGCACGGAGACGCAGCCGCTGCTGGCGCTCTATCTATGGCGCGGCGGCGACCTGGCGCAGAAATCGACGGTCATCGGCGCCGCCGACAGCCGAAGGGATGGAGGACATGATGACGACGCATGAACGCTTCCTGGCCCAGGCGATCGAGCTGGCGCGGCGCAATGTCGAGGAGCGGGGCGGCCGCCCCTTCGGCGCGGTGCTGGTGCGGGACGGTGCGGTGGTCGCGACCGGCGTCAACGAGATGGGCGCCCTCGGCGACCCGACGGCGCATGCCGAGCTGCAGGCGATCCGGGCGGCCGCCCATGCGCTCGGCGCGCTGCGGCTCGACGGCTGCACCGTCTATGCCAGCGGGCATCCCTGTCCGATGTGCCTCGCGGCGATGACCATGACCGGCGTCACGGCGGTCTACTACGCCCATTCCAACGACGAGGGCGCGCCCTACGGCCTGTCCACCGCCGGGGTCTATGCCGAACTGGCCAAGCCGCCGGCCGACCAGGCGATGACCATCCGGCATCTGCCGGTGCGCCTGGACGGGCTCGATCTCTACGCGCTGTGGCGCGACCGGCCGCAGGGCTGAACAGCGCTCAGGGCGACCGGACCCGGGTCATGACGATGTCGACGGCGCTGCCGCCGCCCTGGGTCAGCACCGGATGGCGGGTGTCGGTGACGAACAGCTGCTTGCCGCCGCGCTCGACCCGGGCCGAGACGGCGTAGCTGTGGCGCTGATCGATCTGCGCCGGGTCGTAGGACAGGGTGAAGGCGGCCGGCACGCGCACCGGGGCGATGCGCTGCTCCGCGATCACCGTCGACGGCGCGTCGGCCAGAGAGACATCCAGCAGTTGTACGATCAGCTCCGCATCCGCCGGCAGGGCGATGCGCTCGCGATAGGTCGCGGTGCCGGTGACACTGGCGCTGGCAACCGGGATAGGCGCCGGCGCGGCGGTCTCCGCGGTGGGGCCACAGGCGGTGAGAAGGAGGGTGGCCATCAGGGCGGTTGCTGGGAGGAACAGGTGGTTCATCGGTGATCTCTCAACCCGGGTGCTGCTCTGCATCACGACAACGTTCGATGGCCCGATCCGTTGCGCTCCAGTGAATAGGAGTATCATCATAAAACTTCAATAAGCGCTTGCCATAATTACAGATAATTTTTCTCTGCATTGTCTCGATCCAAGCATCGGGGGTATGGATAACGTCTCATACTGAGACGATTGACCTAGGGAGGGGATTTGACATGGCCTCGATTGTAGGAACCAGCGGCAACGACTTCATTCACGTGCCGGGGCAGGGTGGCACAGCCCCGGGCCTCAACGACATGCCGGTCGCGACGGACACCGGCGACACGATCGACGGCGCCGCAGGAAACGACCGCATCATTGCCGGCCTAGGCGCAGACACCATCACGGGCGGGATCGGCAACGACACGATCAGCGGTGGAGCCGGGGAGGACATGCTGCTCGGCGATGCCGGTGCCGACACGCTGACCGGTGGTGCCGGCTTCGACACGCTGAGCTACGCCGCCAGCGCGGCCGGCGTGTCACTGGTCACCAGCCTGACGCCGGGCAGCGGCGGTGACGCCCAGGGCGATCTGATCCTGCAGGATTCATCGATCGAGAAATTCGTCGGCTCCGCCTTCGACGACCACATCACCGCCGATGCCGGCGTCCTGGATGGCGGGGCTGGCAACGATGTGCTGTCGTTGTTCAACTACTACTATCGAGGGCCCGTCACCCTCATCGGAGGGGCCGGTGACGATACTCTGAGCGGCAACGGGCTTGATGCGACATTCATCGGCGGCACGGGCGCAGACCGATTCGTCGGTGCTGCGAGTGGTCCGGCAGCCGGCGTCGGCACCGTGTCATATGCCGACAGCTCGGCCGGCGTCCGGATCAACCTGACCGGTGGAGCAAATGGAGGGGCAGCCGGTGTCGGCGGCGATGCCGAAGGCGATATCTTCATCCGCATCAAGAGCGCGATCGGCAGCGCCTTCGACGACATCCTCACCGGCAACGATGGCGGCAATGTTCTCCGCGGCGGGGATGGCAATGATATCCTCCTGGGGCGGGGTTCAGATTCACCCGATTTCTTGGCTCGCGATATTCTCGATGGTGGAAACGGAATCGACACGGCCGATTATGGCGCCAGCACCGTGGGCGTTCATGTCGACTTGATCCAGGGAACAGGGGACGACGGGTCGTCTCTTGCGGATCAACTGATCTCGATCGAGAGCGTGACCGCCAGCAGCCATGACGACGTCGTGATCGGCAACGGTGGGGTCAACGGTCTCTGGGGATTCGCCGGCGACGATAGCCTGTCGGGAAATGGCGGAAACGATTCCCTGAAAGGCGGGGCCGGCCAGGACCTGCTCGAAGGCGGGTCGGGCGCCGACCGCCTCGACGGCGGCGATGGCATCGATACGGCGGTCTACACCCATTCGGCCCTGGCGGTCACTGTCGATCTCGGGACCAATAGCGGGCTGTTCGGCGAGGCGCAGGGCGACACCTTTGCCGGCATCGAGAACGTCGTCGGCTCCGCCGGCGGAGACACGCTGAAGGGCGGCGCCGGCGCCAACATGCTGTCCGGCGAGGACAGCAACGATCGGCTGACCGGGGCCGGCGGGGCCGATGTGCTGAACGGCGGTGCCGGCGGGGACCTGTTCACCTACCGCGCTATCGGCGACAGCACCGTCGCCGTCGCGGGTCGCGACACGATCCAGGATTTCAACAGCCTGGAGCAGGACAGGATCGACCTCGGCCAGATCGACGCCGACGGCAACGCCGGCAACGGCAACAGCACCTTCAGCTTCATCGGCACGGGTGCCTTCACCGGGGCGGGGGCCGAGGTGCGCTTCACCGCCGCGGGCGGCGACCTGCTGGTCCAAGGCGACGTGAACGGCGACAAGGTCGCCGACTTCGCCATCCTGGTGCAGGGGACCCTCACCCTCACCGCGGCCGATTTCGTGCTGTGACCGGGATGGGCGCCGGTCCCGCGGCATCGGCGCCCGCACTCCGGGTCAGTCGCGGAAATTCAGGTACTGCAGCGGCTGCTCGATCTTCAGGCCGCGGACCAGGGCGATGGTGGCCTGCAGGTCGTCGATCTTCTTGCCGGTGACCCGCAGCTCGTCGCCCTGGACCGCGGCCTGGACCTTCTGCTTGCTGTCCTTGATCGCCTTGATGATGGTCTTGGCCAGGTCGCGGTCGATGCCCTGCTTCACCACCACCTCCTGCCGCACCATGTTGCCCGAGGCCTTCTCCGCCGTCTTGAAGTCGAGGGCGCCGGCATCGAGCTTGCGCCGGGCGAAATAGCCGCGCAGCAGCTCGTGCATCTGCTTCAGCTTCAGGTCGTCGTCGGCCAGGATCGTCAGCGTGTCGTCGCTGCGCTCGATCGTGCATTTCGATCCCTTGAAGTCGAAGCGCTGCGCCACCTCGCGGGTGACGCCGGCGACGGCGTTGTCGACTTCGGTGAGATCGGTCTTGGAGACGATGTCGAAGGACGGCATGGGCTTCCGGAGATCTGCGGTGCGTGACCGAGGAGTCTAGCCGATTTCTCGCCGGAGGGGAGCCTCCGTGGCCGGGGTGGGGCCGTTGGCCGCCGCCGGCGCGCCGAAGGGTGCCAGCGTCGTGCCGTGCCGCCGCAGCGCGGCTGGGAAATCCGGCCCGGCGAAGTAGCGGTACTCCACCGCGCGCATCCCTGTGACCGGGTCGAGGGCGGCGAGCCTGGCGTCGACCAGGCCGGGATGGCACATGATCACTGCCCGGTCCGGCGCGGTCTCTAGCCAGCGCTCGAACAGCACGCCGTAGCCCCGGTCGACGAAGTCGTAGACGCCGCAGAAGCTGTCGTTCCGCCGCCCGGCCACGTCGGCGAGCACCGCGTCCGAGCGCAGGCTCAGCGCCTGCAGGGCCAGGGACTTCGCGGCGAAAGGGCGGCGCAGGATCCGTTGCGGCCGGTCGCCGCAGCGTCGGATCCAGCGCGGCCGCAGCCCGACGGAGCGCAGGGTCAGCGCCAGGGTCTCCGCGACGCCGGGCAGCAGATGGACATGCTGGTGCCCGTCGATGAAGTCCGGCGGCCGACCAAAGGCGGCGACGAAGGCGGCGTGCTGCGCCTCGATCTCGGCCGACAGGGCGCCCGTCGGCAGCCGCCGGGCGAGGCTGAGCCGGATCAGGGCGGCAAGGGTCGGGAAGCGGCGCCAGCCGGCATCGACCCGCAGCTGCGGCGACAGCGGGGCGAAGGGGCCGGTGAGGCAGAGATGCAGGCCGATCTCGACCGACCCGGCGGCGGGCAGGTCGCGCAGCGGGCCGGCCGCCTCCATCCAGAAGCTTCCGACGGTCAGGCAGCTGGTGCCGGACAGGCGGCCCTCGGCCAGCAGCTGCCGGATCGCCAGCGACACGCCGGGGGCGAGGCCGTAGTCATCGGCGACCAGAGTGATACGCCTGGAGGGCATGGCTCATCTCTTCCACGCGGTCGCGCCGCCTATGCTCGGCGACGACATAGAGGGGGCGGTCCTTCACCTCGTCGAGGATCTGGCCGAGATACTCGCCGAGGATGCCGAGATTGATCAGCAGCACGCCGCCGATCAGCACCAGGATGGCGATCACCCCGGGCACGCCGGGCAGGGCCACGCCGTGAACCAGGCAGACGATGGTGATCCACAGCCCGTAGGTGAAGGCGGTCAAGGCCATGGCGAAGCCGAGCAGCGTCGAGATCCGGAGCGGCATGCGGCTGAACGAGGTGACGCCGTTGAGCGACAGCAGCAGCAGCTTCCAGAACGACCATTTGGTGGTGCCGCCGATCCGCTCCGCCGGCTGGTAGTCGATCCGGCGCTGCTGGAAGCCGACCCAGACCGACAGGCCCTTGAAGAACCGGCCGCGCTCGCGAAGTCCGCGCAGCGCCTCGGCCGCCCGCGCCGACAGCAGCCGGAAATCGGCCGCGTCGGGCGTGATGCGGAAGGTGTTGCCGGAGTTCATCAGCCCGTAGAAGGACTTGACCAGCAGGCGGTAGACCGGTCCCTCCTGCCGCCGGCGGCGGACGGCGTAGACGATGTCGTCGCCGTCGACCAGCCAATGATTGACGAAGGTGTCGATCAGCTCCGGCGGGTGCTGGCCGTCGGAATCCATGAACACCACCGCGTCGCCCGTCGCGGCATCGAGGCCCGCGGTCAGCGCCGCCTCCTTGCCGAAGTTGCGGCTGAGCCGGATCAGCTCGACCCGCACCCGGCCCTCCGGCAGGGCGGCGACGATCCCGGGGCTGCCGTCGCGGCTGCCGTCGTCGACATAGATGGCCTCGACCGCCAGGCCATGGGCCTCGGCGAGCCGGGCGGCCAGGGCCTCGAGCTGCCGGTGCAGCGCCGCGATCGAATCCGCCTCGTTGTACAGCGGCACGACGATCGACAGGCGGCGCGGGGTGATGGTCGCGAGGGTGTGGTTCATCGCAGCCCTCATGCTCCAGGGCAGGTGACGGCGGGGGCGGCCCGGCCGGGCAGCACGGCGAGCCAGACGGTGCGGCTTTCGAGCGGCGTGCCGAGCGCCGTCCGCGCCGGCCAGGCGAAGGCGGTGACGTCCCGCGGACAGAGGCCGGCGATCGGGCGGCCCGGCACGGGCTCGCGGCGCGAGGCGTAGACGGCGCCGCTGCGCAGCAGGCGGTCCTGGTCGACCCAGGGCGACAGCGCCGGGTCCGCATCCTCGAACACCTGCGGCCGCGCGGTGCCGTAGAGGGAGATGGTCCCGGCCTCCGGGATGGTGCCGATCGCGGTCTCCGGCGCGCCGGGCTGGCTCTTCCGCCACAGGGCCTCGGCCGCCGCGGACAGGGCCGGGCCGTCGAGATTCATGATGTTCGGCCTGCCGGACAGGCCGGGCTTGACCAGCATCAGCACGATGAAGCCGATCATGAAGGTCGTCCCCAGGGCGAAGGCGGCGGTGCGGAAGCGCGGCGCCGAGAGGCCCGCGGCCGCGAGCGCCGGCAGGAGGAGGGCCAGGAGCGGCGGCGCCGCCAGCACGAAGCTCATGCCCCACATGGTCCGGATGCGGATGCCGGTGGCCGCGGAGGCGACGGCGAGGACGGCGATCGGGGCCAGGTAGACGAAGGCGAGGTAGAGCCCGGCCGGAGAACGGAGCCGCCGGCGCGCAAGGTGGAGGAGGGCCGCGGCCCGCTCCCGTCCCAGGGGGCTGAGCCCGATCATCGCCGCCAGCAGCATCGGGGCGATGGCGAAGGCCTGGTCGCCGAGGAAGGCGAGGGGGCCGATGAGATGGCCGGCCGGGCCGGTCATCGTGCCGTCGCTGCGTTCGGCCAGATAGCCCAGCGTCGTGAAGCCGTTCTGCACCAGCCACAGCAGATGCGGCGCGATCACCAGCAGGAAGGCGGCCAACCCGAGATAGAGGCCGGGCCGAGCGAAGTGCCGCCGGCCGGCGGGCGACAGCAGCAGATAGGCGAGCAGCGTGGCCAGCAGCACGCCGATCGAATACTTCGCCAGCATGCCCAGCCCGGCGGCGAGCCCGGTCAGGACCCACCAGATCGCACGGCCGCGGGTGACGGCGCGCCAGAACAGGGCCATCGTCCAGGCCCAGAAGGCGAACTGCACGGTGTTGGGGTTGAAGCGCGGCGCGGCGTAGGTGGTGTAGTGCGTCAGGGCCAGCAGCACCACCGCGACCAGCGCGGCGCGGCGCCCGGCGACGTCGCGCGCCAGCAGCCAGACGGCGGCGAAGGCGGCGGCGATGAAGGCCTGGCTCAGCGCGTAATAGGCCCAGTTGGCGCTGCCGAACACGGCATGCACGATCTCGGAGGACCAGGCGGCCAGCGGCGGATGCTTGTGATAGCCCCAGAGCCAGTGCTGCCCCCAGTAGAGTCCCTCGAGCGTGTCGGGATGCAGGTTGCCGGCCAGCCAAGCCGGCAGCAGGGTCCAGGCCAGGAAGCCGGCGCCGAGGAAGGCGGGAACCCAGAAGGGTTGGATAGCGCGGGCGGCCGAGCGCGTCGCTGTGGCCCCGGGGCCAGGATGCTGGTTCCCCAGGATGGCCAGGGAGTCGGTGACGGATGCGGATCGGACCGCCTCGGTGCTCACGATGTCGTCGCTGCTCTGGGAACGTTCAGCCTCGGCCCCGGCCGGAGGCGGTCGGGAGATGCGGCAGCATCAGAAATAATCACTCTCTCTCGGTTCCGGTATTTACAATTTGGTATATATTCGCGGCGACAATTTTTCCTGTCGGTGGGCGATAATGTAGAAGGCGAGGAGTGACTATGGATTTAGTATTGTGGAGAGAAGTTAATAACTTTGATTGTGTTCCGATGGCGTCTAATAGACGCCGCAAATTTCCTTATGAAGCGTGGCCTTCTCTGCTCGGCAGCCCGCAAAGACGAAGGCCCGCCGGCGGTTGCGGGCGGGCCTCGCTGGAACAGGGAGCGGGAAGCGATCGGTCAGTCGGCGCGTTCGGCGACCTGGGTGTTCGGCGCGTAGATGAAGCCGTAGGTCGGATAGACGGTCGTCCCCATCTGGCCGGTCGGCTGGTGCCAGAAGCGGGTCTGGCTCCAGTCGTTCTTGGCCGACACGTCGATCACCCGGGCCGGCTCGTTCACCCGGCCGCGCGGCGCCCAGTTGGCCTGGTCGACGATGATCTCGCGGGAGCTGACCACCCGGCGCACCACCGCGACGTGGCCGCGCCGCATCGAGCCGTAGCGCTTCAGCACGATCACCGAGCCGGCGACCGGCATGCGGCCGCGGTTGTAGCGACCGGCGGAAGCGTCCCACCAGCGCCACGCGTCGCCGGTGATCTGGAAGCCGGTCAGCTCGCGGGCGAAGGGGACGCAGGACCAGCGGCGGCCCTGGGCTTTCAGCGTTGAGACGCGCTGGATCTGCCGCTGCTCGGTGACGTTGCGGGCCGTCAGCTGGGCGCGCGGGATCGGCGCATCGGCCACGGCGGGAGCCTGAGGACGCATCCGGGGCGCCGGCGCGGCGGCCGTCTTCCGCTCGGTACGCGGCGCGGGGCTGGCTGCTTGGTCCGTCGCGGCCTGGCCGGTGGTCACGGCGTTGCGGACGGCGCCTTCGACCTGATCGCTGGGCTTGCCGGCGGCCGTGGCCGCTGCGGCATTCAGCTCGCGCGTCGTGCGCGACGCGGCGTGCGCGGCTTCGCTGAGGAGGGCGACGCTGCAGACGAGCGTCAACAGACTTGCGGTGAGGGTACTGAGAGGGCGCCTGGCCCGACGTTGAGGTCTGATTCTGAGATCATAGTCAGTGTCGCGGGTCATCACTGGCCCGTCCCCCCTGCGCTGTTCAACCGGACTTCACTCGCTCCCTTGGCGCTCCAAACGGATGCAGCGCCTTTCCGTCCGGCTCGTCCGGTGACCCCAGTCACCGCCCCCTCACCGGCAAGGACGTCTAGTAACATTCTGAAATATTCCCGCCAAGCGAAAATGACACGTTTTCGCCGGATTCCTGCCCGCTTTGGAGCGTCAATACAGAAGCCATCCGGGTTCATGTATTGCAGGTGGGCGTAAAAAAATTATTCGGCTTTTCTGGAATGCATAGGTCGTTTGGGTTGC
The DNA here is from genome assembly GCF_042743185.1 of Inquilinus sp. NPDC058860. Taxonomy (NCBI): domain Bacteria; kingdom Pseudomonadati; phylum Pseudomonadota; class Alphaproteobacteria; order Rhodospirillales; family Rhodospirillaceae; genus Inquilinus; species Inquilinus sp. NPDC058860. Next base: position 43,878 of record NZ_JBHYMS010000010.1, read on the forward strand.
CTATTCGCCCGGCCGAGAACACGATGCTGGAAAGTCGAGGGGTTCAATTGATTGGTAAGACTATTTAAGGGCAGGGAAACGAAGCGGCTGCTAACACATTCAACGTCCGACAAATCCGGGCGATGTTCCGGTTTTGGACCTTGCGGCGAAGCGGCGAGCCCCGCGTCCGGCGCATAGCAGATTATCCCGTGCCCTGGCAGCCCCCGGCCGGCCGCGCTACAACCTCCTTCGAGATCAGACGGCCGGATACGTCGAGAAGAGGGAGACCGAACCGATGCAGCTCACCGACTCGAAGCTTTTCCGCCAGCAATGCTACATCGACGGGCGCTGGGTGGAAGCCGATGACGGGCGGGTGATCGACGTCACCAACCCCGCCGACGGCGTCAGGCTGGGCATCGTGCCGCGCGCCGGCGCAGCCGAGGCCCGGCGCGCCATCGCCGCCGCCGACAAGGCCTGGCCGGCCTGGCGCGCCAAGACGGCGCAGGAGCGCGCGACCATCCTGCGCCGCTGGTTCGAGCTGATGATGGCGAATCAGGAGGACTTGGCGACGCTGATGACGGCGGAGCAGGGCAAGCCGCTGGCCGAGAGCCGCGGCGAGATCGCCTATGCCGCCAGCTTCATCGAGTGGTTCGCCGAGGAGGGCAAGCGGATCTACGGCGATACCATCCCGGCCCCGGCCGGCGACCGCCGCATCGTCGTGATCAAGCAGCCGGTCGGCGTCTGTGCTGCGATCACGCCGTGGAACTTCCCGGCCGCGATGATCACCCGCAAGGCCGGTGCGGCGCTGGCCGCCGGCTGCACCATGGTGGTCAAGCCGGCCAGCGAGACGCCCTATTCGGCGCTGGCGCTGGCGGAGCTGGGCGAGCGCGCAGGCATCCCCGCGGGCGTGTTCTCGGTCGTCACCGGCAGCGCCGGCGAGATCGGCGGCGAGATGACGTCGAGCCCGGTCGTGCGCAAGGTCACCTTCACCGGGTCGACCGAGATCGGCAAGCTGCTGATCCAGCAATCCGCCTCCACGGTGAAGAAGGTGTCGATGGAGCTGGGCGGCAACGCGCCCTTCATCGTCTTCGACGACGCCGATCTCGACGCCGCGGTGCAGGGGGCGATCGCCTCGAAATACCGCAACACCGGCCAGACCTGCGTCTGCGCCAACCGCCTGCTGGTTCAGGACGGGGTCTACGACGCCTTCGCCGCCAAGCTGGCCGAGGCGGTCGGCAAGCTGAAGGTCGCCGACGGCATGGCGGACGGCGCGCAGCAGGGGCCGCTGATCAACATGAAGGCGGTCGAGAAGGTCGAGGAGCACATCGCCGATGCCGTGGAAAAGGGCGCGCGCGTCGCGCTCGGCGGCAGGCGCCACGCCCTCGGCGGCACCTTCTTCGAGCCGACGATCCTGACCGGCGTGACATCGGAGATGAAGGTGGCGCGGGAGGAGACCTTCGGCCCGCTGGCGCCGATCTTCCGGTTCAGGACCGAGGAGGAGGCGATCCGCATGGCCAACGACACCGAGTTCGGCCTGGCCTCCTATTTCTACAGCCGCGACATCGGCCGGATCTGGCGGGTCGGCGAGGCGCTGGAATACGGCATCGTCGGCATCAACGAGGGCCTGATCTCGACCGCCGTCGCCCCCTTCGGAGGGGTCAAGGAGAGCGGCCTCGGCCGCGAAGGCTCGCATTACGGCATCGAGGATTATCTCGAGGTCAAGTACCTGTGCATGGGTGGGCTGAACAAGTGACCGAGGCGCTGTCGCCGCAGGAGCAGGGGAAGCGCGCCGCGGGCGAAGCCGCCGCGGCGCTGGTCGAGGACGGCATGCGGCTCGGGCTCGGCACCGGCTCCACTGTCCGCTGGGTGCTGGAGGCGCTGGGCCGCCGCATCCGGGCGGAGGGGCTGCGCGTCACCGGCATTCCGACCTCGGAGCAGACGGCCGAGCGGGCGCGCGCGCTCGGCATCCCGCTGACCGACTTCGCCGCGACCGAGGCGCTCGACCTCTGCATCGACGGAGCCGACGAGGTCGAGCGCAGCACGCTGCGCCTGATCAAGGGGCTGGGCGGGGCGCTGCTGCGCGAGAAGATCGTGGCCGAGGCCTCTTCCCGCTTCATCGCCGTGGTCGACGCCTCGAAGATCGTCGAGGTGCTCGGCGAGAAGGCGCCGCTGCCGGTCGAGGTCACGGCGTTCGGCTGGGAGGCGACGGCCCGTCGGCTCTCGGCCCTTGGTGGCGCCCCGGCGTTGCGGCAACGCGATGGCGCAGCGGTGCGCACCGACGGCGGCAACCTGGTCCTGGATTGCGGCGGCTTCGCGCCGATCCACGACCCGGACGGGCTGCAGCGGGCGGTCAAGTCGATCGCCGGCGTGATCGAGACCGGGCTGTTCCTCGGCGGTGCCGAGCAGGCGATCATCGGCCAGGCGGACGGCACGACGACCTCGCTGCGGCCCTCGCGCTGAGGCATCCGAACCGGGGCGGACATCGGCCTCTGCCTCGGCTATGGTCCTGCGCACCATCGCGATCAGGAGATCCGTATGACCATCCAGGCACGCTACGGCACCTGGCACGCCGACCCTGCGCGCGAAGTCGCCATGGCGGACGGCCACCGGCCCTATTGGCAGCATTTCATCGACCTGGTGCCGGAGACGGACCTGGCCGACAAGGATGTGCTCGACTTCGGCTGCAACCGCGGCGGCTTCCTGCAACTGCTGCATGCGCGGCGGCCGTTCCGCTGGGCGCTCGGCGTCGACATCGCCACCGACTCGATCGCCGCGGCCGAAGCCGCCAAGGGCGACCTTCCGGTCGAGCACCGCGTCGCCACCGACCTGTCGCCCTGGGCCGGACGCTTCGACATCGCCTTCAGCTACGAGGTCATCTACCTGCTGCCGGACATCGCCGGCCATGCAGCGCAGATCTTTCAGGCGCTGCGTCCGGGCGGCGTCTACTACGCCGTCACCGGCTGCCACACCGACAGCCCGCTGTGGCCACGGTGGCGCAGCCTGATCGGCGGCACCACCAACGCGCCGGTGCAGGACCGGTCGCCCGACGACTATGCCGAGGCCTTCGCCGCCGCCGGCTTCGCGGTCTCGGTCAGGAAGTTCGGCTATGACGGTTTCGTGCCGGCCGGCAAGGACCGGCGCTACTACCCGAGGCTGATCGATGCCGTGACCTATGGGGCGGAGCACAAGCTGCTGTTCCGCATGGCCAGGTCATAGCGGCCCCGCGGCCCGAACGGGCTTGCCTCGACCCGGGTCCGCGGCCCAAATGCACGTGAACCCCTTCCTGCGCGGCCGCTGTTCGGCCGTGCCGCTTTGACCGCGAGAGGCGGTCTGGACCTGCCATGACCGGATTCGATTTCGACTATTTCGTCATCGGCGGCGGCTCGGGCGGCGTGCGCTCGGCCCGCATCGCGGCGCAGCACGGCGCCCGCGTCGGCATCGCCGAGGAACGCTATTGGGGCGGCACCTGCGTCAATGTCGGCTGCGTGCCGAAGAAGCTGCTGGCCATGGCGGCGCATTTCTCCGCCGACTTCGAGGACGCCGCCGGCTTCGGCTGGACCGTGCCCGGTGCGACCCATGACTGGGCCACGCTGATCGCCCGCAAGGACGCCGAGATCGGGCGGCTGAACGGCATCTACCGCAAGCTGCTGACCAATGCCGGCGCCACCATGTTCGACGCCCGGGCCGTGCTGGTCGACGCGCACACGGTCGAGGTCGGCGGCCAGCGCGTCACCGCCGATCGCATCCTGGTCGCGACCGGCGGCTGGCCGGTGCTGCCGGACAAGCCCGGCGTGCGCGAGCACACCTTCACCTCGAACGAGGCCTTCCATCTGGAGCGGATGCCGCGGCGCGTGGTGATCGTCGGCGGCGGCTACATCGCGGTGGAGTTCGCCGGCATCTTCCACGGCCTCGGCGCCGAGGTGACGCTGGTGCATCGCGGCGACATGGTGCTGCGCGGCTTCGACGACGACCTGCGCGTCCACCTCGCCACCGAGATGGGCAAGGCCGGGGTCAATCTGCGCATCGGCTGCAATGTCGAGGGTATCGCCAAGGTCGGCGACGCCCTGGCGGTGACGCTGAGCAATGACGAGGTGATCGCCGCCGACGGGGTGATGTACGCCACCGGCCGCAAGCCGAACTCGGCGGGGCTGGGGCTGGAGACGGTCGGGGTTGCGGTCGACGCCGACGGCGCCATCGTGGTCGACGAGCAGTACCGGACCAGCGTGCCCAACATCTACGCGCTGGGCGACGTCACCGACCGGCTGAACCTGACGCCGGTGGCGATCGCCGAGGGCCATGCCCTGGCCGACACGCTGTTCGGCGGCAAGCCGCGGGTACCGTCCTACGAGAACGTGCCGACGGCTGTGTTCTCCAACCCGCCGATCGGCACGGTCGGGCTGACCGAGGCGGCGGCGCGGCAGCGCCATGGCGAGGTCGACATCTATCGCGCCGTGTTCCGGCCGATGCGCCACACCTTGTCGGGCCGCGAGGAGCGGACGCTGATGAAGCTGGTGGTCGATCCGGCGACCGACCGGGTGCTGGGCTGCCACATGGTCGGCCCGGACGCGCCGGAGATCGTCCAGGGCCTGGCGATCGCCCTGACCTGCGGCGCCACCAAGGCTCAGTTCGACGCCACCATCGGCATCCATCCGACCGCGGCGGAGGAGTTCGTGACCATGCGCAGCAAGGTCGAGCGTCCGGCCAGCCCGGGGCTGGCGTAATGACGGACGCGCCGCAGAACATCTATGACGACCCGACCTTCTTCGCCGGCTATGCGGCGCTGCGCGAGGCCGAGAGCGGGCTGAACGCGGTGCTGGAGCAGCCGGCGCTGGCGCGGCTGCTGCCGGCCTCGCTCGCGGGCTTGCGCATCCTCGATCTCGGCTGCGGCTTCGGCGACTTCGCCCGCAAGGCCCGGGCGCAGGGCGCCGCCTCGGTGCTGGCGGTCGACGTCTCGGCGAAGATGCTGGCCGAGGCCCGGCGGCGGACCGACGATCCGGCCATCCGCTACGAGCAGGCGGCGATCGAGACGCTGGCCGTGGAGCCGGGGGCGTTCGATCTGGCGATCTCCTCCCTCGCCCTGCACTACGTTGCCGACTATGCGGGCGCAGTCCGGACGATCGCCGCCGCCCTGGCGCCGAAGGGCCGCTTCGTTTTCTCGATCGAGCATCCGATCTGCACCGCGATGGCCGTCTACGAATGGCATCGCGATGCCGCCGGCGCCGAGCTGCATTGGCCGGTCGATCGCTACGGAGAGGAGGGGCGGCGCGACACGCATTGGTTCGTCGACGGAGTGGTCAAATACCACCGCACCGTCGCCAGCTATGTGAACGGCCTGATCGACGCTGGGTTGACGCTGGCGCGGCTGGAGGAGCCCGAGGCCGATCCGGCGGCGCTGAAGGCCCGGCCGGGACTGGCGCTGCAACGGCGCCGGCCTCCCTTCCTGCTGTTGGCGGCGGACAAGCCGGCATAGCGGCGGCCGCACGCCGTTCTTGTCATAAGTGGGCTGCGCTGCGACGCTGGCAAAGCCGGAGGCGCAGGCGTATAGCCTCACATCCGGTCCTGTCCGCAGGGGAGAGAGCGGGCGGGGGCGCAAGGTGCGGAGTGTACGGTGATGGCGGAACGGTGGACCCCTGACTCCTGGCGTTCGATGCCGGTGAGGCAGATGCCGCAGTATCCCGACGCGGCCAAGGTCGCGGCGGCGGAGCAGACCCTGTCGAAATACCCGCCGCTGGTCTTCGCCGGCGAGGCCCGCTCGCTGAAGGCTTCGCTCGGTCGGGTCGCGGACGGCCGCGCGTTCCTGCTGCAGGGCGGTGACTGCGCCGAGAGCTTCGCCGAGTTCCATCCGGACAAGATCCGCGACACCTTCCGCGTGCTGCTGCAGATGGCGGTGATCCTGACCTTCGGCGGTGGCCTGCCGGTGGTGAAGGTCGGCCGCATGGCCGGGCAGTTCGCCAAGCCGCGCTCCGCCGACATGGAGACGATCGGCGGCGTGTCGCTGCCCTCCTATCGCGGCGACATCGTCAATGCGATCGAGTTTGACGAAGAATCCCGCACGCCGAACCCGGCCCGCATGGTGCAGGCGTACAACCAGTCGGCCGCCACGCTGAACCTGCTGCGCGCCTTCGCCCAGGGTGGCTATGCCGACCTGCACAAGGTGCATCAGTGGAACCTCGGCTTCGTCACGCGGTCGCCGCAGGGCGAGCGCTACGAAGCCTTCGCCAGCCGGATCGACGAGGCGCTGGAGTTCATGGCCGCCTGCGGCGTCACCGCCGAGACCACGCCGGCGATCCGCGAGACCGATTTCTACACCAGCCACGAGGCGCTGCTGCTGCCCTATGAGCAGGCGCTGACCCGGATCGACAGCACCAGCGGCGACTGGTACGACGTCTCGGCCCATCTGCTGTGGATCGGTGACCGCACCCGCCAGGCCGACGGTGCGCATGTCGAGTTCCTGCGCGGGGTGAAGAACCCGCTGGGCCTGAAATGCGGTCCGTCGCTGGATCCTGACGACCTGATCCGCCTGATCGACGCGCTGAACCCGGACAACGAGGCCGGCCGGCTGACGCTGATCGTACGCATGGGCGCCGACAAGGTGGTCGACAAGCTGCCGGCGCTGCTGCGCCGGGTGCGCGACGAGGGCCGGACCGTGGTCTGGTGCTGCGACCCGATGCACGGCAACACCATAACCTCGCCCTCCGGCTACAAGACCCGGCCGTTCGACCGGATCCTGTCCGAGGTGCGCGACTTCTTCGACGTGCACCGAGCCGAGGGCACCCATCCCGGCGGCGTGCATTTCGAGATGACCGGTGAGGACGTCACCGAATGCACCGGCGGCGCCCAGGCGATCACCGACGAGGCGCTGTCGCTGCGCTACCAGACCGCGGTCGACCCGCGGCTGAACGCCAGCCAGTCGCTGGAGCTGGCCTTCCTGATCGCCGAGAAGCTGAAGCAGGAGCGCAGCGCCCAAGACGCGGCCCGCCGGGCCGCGGCAGCCGAATAAGGACATGCGGCCCGTCGTGCGGCGGCCGCGGAATAGCAACCCTTCCAGGGGAACGGCGTCCATGACCCCTTCGGTCGACGATCTGTCGCGCTGGACCGACAAGTACTTCCTGCGGACCAAGGGGATCGTGGAGCGCTTCGGCGACACCCGCGTCACCTATGCCGTGTTCATGCGCCGGCCGGTGGTGGCGGCGCCGCGGCTGGCGATCGAATGGCTGCAGCAGGTGGCGCAGGAGCGCGGCTTCGCGGTCGAGATCGACCTGCGCTACGCCGAGGGCAAATGGGTCGGGTCGGGCGAGCCGCTGCTCTATATCACCGGCCCCCTGCGCCACCTGGTCGACTGCGAGACGGTGCTGCTGCAGAAGCTCGGGCCCGCCTGCGTCGCCGCCTACAACGCCTACACCATGTGCGCCGAGCTGCCCCGCGCGGCGTTCCTGGCGATGGATGCGCGGCACTGCGCCGGCACCGAGATGGCGGAATCGATGGCCTATGCCGCCAGCGTCGGCTCGGCCCGCGCCAGGCGCAAGCACGCGGCCCTCGGCTTCGTCGGCAACGCCACCGACGCCACGGCGCATTTCTTCGGCCAGACCGCCGGCCTCGGCACCATGCCACACGCCCTGATCGGCTATGCCGGCTCGACCGTCCGCGCCGCGGAGATGTTCCATGAGGTGTTCCCGGACGAGGCGCTGACCGTGCTGGTCGACTACTTCGCCCGCGAGGTCACCGATGCGCTCGAGGTCTGCCGCCGCTTCCCGGAGATGGCGGCGGCGGGCCGGCTGTCGGTCCGCATCGACACCGGCGGCGGCCGCTACATGGAAGGGCTGGGGCCCGGCGAATCCTATGCGGTGCTGGAGCGCCACGTGCCCGAGGCGGTGCGCGGCTACCGCAGCGAGGAGGAACTGCGCCACCTGATCGGCACCGGCGTCTCGGCCGCGGCGATCCACCATCTGCGCGACAAGCTGGACGAGGCCGGCTTCGGCAAGGTGAAGATCATCGTGTCGAGCGGCTTCAGCCCGGCCAAGTGCCGGGTCATGGCGCTGGCCAAGGCGCCGATCGACGTGGTCGGCACCGGCAGCTTCCTGCCGGAGCGCTGGAGCGAGACCTACGCCACGGCCGACATCGTCGAATACGACGGCAAGCCGATGGTCAAGGTCGGCCGCGAATGGCTGCTGCGGCTGCGCCCGGACGGCAGCGCCCGGCCGGGACCGGACACCATGGCCGGCTCCGGGATCTGACGGCCGGCCTCAGGACGGGGACGGCTTGCGCCGCCGGGCACGGGCCGTTCTGTCTTCGGCGTCTTCATCGTCGTCGACCGCTCCCCGCTCGATATCCCGCTCGACCGAGGCGCTGAGCCGCTGGAACAGGCCGAGGCCCAGCATCATGCCGGTGCCGGCCACGATCAGCGCGGTCGGGTACAGCAGCAGGTTCACGTCGTCGCGCGCGACCTTGAAGATCACCACCAGGGCTTCGAGGAAGACGGCGATGATCATGGTCGAGATGAACTTGGTCAGGCTCTTGCGGACCTCGGAGGCGCGACGCCGCTCCTGGCCCCGCGCGACCTCCTCCTCCAGCAGGTATTTGGCGACGTCGAAGACGGCGGTGGCGATGATCAGGTAGCCGATGACGTCGAGCATCGCCGTGTCGGTCGCGGCGTGCGGGGTCTGGAAGGTCATCACCACCGAATAGATCGCATAGGCGGTCAGCCCGGCCGCCAGAAGCATCAGGATGACGCTGACGAGAAAGAAGGCCAGGCGGGAAACCAGTTCCATGGATGCCTCCCGAAGGCGCGGCGGTGTGTGCCGGCCCGCCGCATGCTAGCTTCGGGCTGCGCTGTCTTCGGAGCCCGCTCGATACGTGAACCACAGCTTGGCCACTCCGTTCCCTTCGCCCGTCGCCACGGCGCCGGAAGTCCTGTGCCGGCCAATTCCATGGCGCGACCCGGTCGACGCCTTCGCCGCGATCCGGCGGCGTTCCCGGCCGGTGCTGCTGGATTCGGCCCTGGTCGACGGCACCCGCGGCCGCTGGTCGCTGATCGCGGCCGATCCGTTCCGGTGGGTCGAGGTCGGGGCTGCGGAGGCGCCGGCCGACCCCTTCGGCGAGATCACGGCGCTGCTGGCCCGCTTTCGCGTCGAGCCCGATCCGGACCTGCCGCCGCTCGGCCCGGGCGCGATCGGCATCCTCGGCTACGAGGCCGGGCGGTTCGCTGACCGCATGCCGGCGCCGGCATCCGCCGGGCTCGACCTGCCCGACATCGCCTTCGGGCTCTATGACTGCGTCGCCGTGTTCGATGCGGTCGAGCGGCGCGCCTGGGTGCTGTCGACCGGCTGGCCCGAGGAGAATCCCATGGCCCGCCGCCATTGGGCGCAGGCGCAGGCCGACGACCTCGCGGCAGCGATCGCCGGCGCCCCGCCGCTGCCGCCGCCCGATGCCACGCCTCGCGGCGTCTGGCAGTCGGAGATGCCGGCGGACGGCTATCGCGACGGCGTCCGGCGGATCCGCGACTGGATCGGCGCCGGCGACATCTACCAGGCCAACCTGACCCAGCGTTTCCTGGCCGATCTGCCGGACGGGCTGGACCCCTTCATGCTGCATCGCCGCCTGCGCGCCCTGTCGCCCGCACCCTTCGCCGCGTTCCTCGACCTGGGGCAGGGGCGCTGGATCGCCAGCGCCTCGCCGGAGCGGTTCCTGGCGGTCGACCCTGCCGGGCGGGTCGAGACCCGGCCGATCAAGGGCACCCGGCCGCGTGGCGTCGATCCGGCGACGGATGCGGCGCTGGCGGCGGAGCTGCAGGCCAGCACGAAGGACCGGGCCGAGAACCTGATGATCGTCGATCTGCTGCGCAACGACCTGTCGAAGGTCTGCGCCGTCGGCAGCGTGCAGGTGCCGGTGCTGTGCGGGCTCGAGACCTTCCCCCGGGTGCACCACCTGGTCTCGGTGGTGGAGGGGCGGCTGGCGCCGGGCCGCAGCGCGGTCGATCTGCTGCGCGCCTGCTTCCCCGGCGGCTCGATCACCGGCGCGCCGAAGATCCGGGCGATGGAGATCATCCGGGAGCTGGAGCCGGCGCGGCGCGGGGCCTATTGCGGCTCGGTCATCCATCTCGGCTTCGATGGGGCGATGGATTCCAGCATCGTCATCCGCACGCTGTGCGGGGCACAGGGGCAGGTGGCGGCCCAGGCCGGCGGCGGCATCGTCCATGATTCCGATCCGGACGCCGAATACGACGAGGCGATGGTGAAGGTCCGGCCGCTGCTGCAGGCTTTGGCGGGGGCAGGGTGATGCCCTGGCTGAACGGCCGGCTGCTCGCGGCCGGGGAGGCGTGGATCGACCCGGCGGACCGCGGCTTCACCCTCGGCGACGGGCTGTTCGAGACCATCCGGGTGCGGGACGGCGCCGCGATCTGGCTGGACCGGCATCTGGCGCGGCTGGCCGCGGGCGGCGCCGTGCTCGGCATCCCGGCCCGCTTCGACGATGCCGCCCTGGCCGGGGCCTGTGCCGCGGTGATCACGGCGGAAGGGATCGAGGCCGGCGTGCTGCGCCTGACCGTCAGCCGCGGCACCGGCCCTCGCGGCGTGCTGCCCCCGGCGACGCCGTCGCCGACCGTGTTGATCGCCGGCCATGCCGGGCTGCCGCCACAGTCGCCGGTGACGCTGGTCGTCGCCCGCGGCACCTGCCGCAACCAGACCTCGCCGCTCAGCCGGGTGAAGTCCCTCAACTATCTCGACGCCGTGCTGGCGCGGCGCGAGGCGGCGGAGCGCGGCGCCGACGACGCGGTGATGCTGAACACCGCGGGCCGGGTGACCGAGACCAGCATCGCCAACCTCTTCGCCCGGATCGATGGGATCTGGACCACGCCGCCGGTGGCGGAGGGGGCCTTGCCCGGCATCATGCGGGCCGAGGTTCTGGCGCGGCTGGGAGCAGAGGAGCGGCCGCTCATGGTCGCGGATCTGCAGCGGGCGGAGGCGCTGCTGTTGACCAACGCCTTGTCGATCCGCGCCGCGAGCAGCTTGGAGGATCGGCATCCGCCTGCCGGCGAAGAAACGGCTTCCGGGTTGCGCCGGGAGATCGGCCTGCCGGCCTGAGGCGACGGCGCTACAGCCGCGGATGGTCGGCGAAGAAGCGCCAGATATGCGGCGTGGCCACGAAGCCGGGGGTGTCGGTGCCGTCCGGCCAGCCATGGATGCCGCCCTCGACCACGTCGAACCGCACGGCGGTCCCAGCCCGGCAATCGGGATAGTCCTCGGCCTCGATGCCCAGCACCGTCGCCCGCGCCACCGGCTGCGCCTGGCAGCCGTCGAAGGCCGCCCAGAAGGCGACCGAGTCCCGCACCGGCGGGAACTTGGCGCGGGCGTAGCTCTCCCGCTCGGCGGTGCCGTCGAACGGGACCGCAGTATCGTCGGTGCCGTGGATGTGGATCACCGAGACCGGGCGGCTCGGGGCGCAGGACGGCACCAGGACGGCACCCGAGACCACGGCGATTCCGGCGAAGATGTCGCCGGCCTCGCAGGCCAGGCGATAGGCCATCATGCCCCCGGCGGAGAAGCCGGCGGCGTAGATGCGGTGGCGGTCGACCGCGCGCTCCCGCTCGACCGTCGACACCAGGGTGCGCAGGAAGCCGACATCGTCGGCGTCCCGCCGCATCGCGGCGCCGCAGCAGTCGCCGGCATTCCAGCTGAACTGGCCGGCGGTCTCGGTGGTCGGCTTCGGGCGGCCGGTGCCGTTCGGATAGGCGACGATGAAGCCCTCCGCGTCGGCCTCGGCGCTGAAGCCGGTCAGTGCGATCGCGCTGTCGGCGTTGGCGCCGCCGCCGTGCAGCACCACGACCAGGGGCAGCGGGTCGCCGCCCGCCGCGGCCGGGGGCAGGTGCAGGGTGTAGCTGCGGGAGACGCCGTCGACCGGCAGCGTCGCCTCGACATCCGTGCCGGCGGCCCGGCTGGGAGCCGTCGACAGCAGGAGCGAGAGGATCGCGATCGGGAAGGCCAGAGCCTGGGAAAGCCGTCGTGCCATGGGTGCCGCTTCGGGTGGGTTCGCCGCAGGATAGCGTGCACGGTACGGCGGCACGCCCGCGATGAAGGGTCGCGGGTGATGCTATCCGCTGGCCCTGCCGCGGCGCCGGCCGGCGTCCAGCGCCAGCTGCTCGATCAGACCGACCAGCTCGTGATGGGCCGGGGTGGCGGGATCGCGCAGGGCGGAGCTTGGCTGGTCCTCGGTCAGATGGCTCAACCGCACCAGGGCACGGATGCGCTGCCGCCGGGTCTGCTTGAGCTCGGAGGAGCGGTGCCGGAACAGGATCCGGGCCAGCTCGCCGTCGCCGAACAGGGCGTTCAGCTCGGCGGCCGTCGTGTAGATCAGGAACAGCACCAGGATCCAGATCTGGATGAAGAGGAACCGGTGCCAGGAGAAGTTTTCGGCCAAAGCGGCGCCGAAGCCGCCGATCCGGCCGCTGTCGACGACATGATGGATGAAAGCCTCGATCAGCCGGGCGATGAAGACGAAGGCCCAGTAGACGAAGGTCTTGAACAGGATCGGCAGGATCAGCGGTGCGTGGTCGAAGCGGCGCAGGAACGGCATCTTGTCGGCGACCAGGACCGCCTTGCCGACCACCAGCGCCGCCGTGGTCGCGACCAGGAAGTTGATCGACCGGGCGAGGTATTCGGACAGCACCAGATTCTGCGTGAACACGATCAGGTTGAAGCCGACCAGGAAGAACAGGGTCGGCGGCAGCACGTGCCGGAGCTCGTGGCCGAGATGGCGGAGAACGCGGTGCAGACGGCTGTCCTGCGCCGCCGGGGAGGTGTCGGCCATCGGCCGTCTCCGACGATTGGGATCGCTCCGGAATCCTGGCGCCGAAACGGGGCGCGGCAAAGCATATTCCGCCGCGCCCCGCAGATCAGGCGGCGAGGGCAGGGGTCGGCGACTGCGCCTCGGCTTCCAGCCGGGCGATCGCCGCGGCCAGGGGCAGGGACTCCTGCCGGCCGTCGCGGAAGCGCAGCGCCACGGTGCCGTCCCGTGCCTCGCGCGCGCCGATCGCGGCCAGCACCGGCACCCCGTCGGCATGGGCGTCGACGATCTTGCGCGACAGCCGCTCCGGCCGGGCGTCGAGGGCGACGCGCAGCCCCGCCGCCTCGAACGCCTCGGCCACCCGGCAGGCCGGAACGACGTCGGCGGCGCCGATCGACGCGACCACCACCTGCTCCGGCGCCAGCCACAGCGGCAGCCTGCCCTCATGATGCTCGAGCAGGACGCCGATGAAGCGCTCCAGGCTGCCCAGCACCGCGTGGTGCAGCATCACCGGTCGCTGGTGGTTGCCATGCTCGTCGACATAGGCGGCGTCGAGCCGCTCCGGCATCACCCGGTCGAGCTGGATGACGCCGCACTGCCAGCGCCGGCCTCGGCTGTCGCGCAGGTGGAATTCCAGCTTCGGGCCGTAGAAGGCGCCCTCGCCGGGCAGGGTCTCGAAGTCCAGCCCGGCCTGCCGCGCCGCGTCCGCCAGCGCCGCCTCGGCCCGGTCCCAGACCTCGTCCGACCCGGCGCGCTGCGCCGGCCGCGTGGCGAAGGCGACGTCGAAGCGGTCGAAGCCGAAATCGGCGTAGATCCGGCGCAGCAGGCCGCAGAACCGCGCCACCTCGGCCTCGATCTGATGCTCCAGGCAGAACACATGGGCGTCGTCCTGGACGAAGCCGCGGGCCCGCATCAGCCCCTGCAGCGCGCCCGACGGCTCGTTGCGGTGCACGGCGCCAAACTCGAAATAGCGGACCGGCAGTTCGCGGTAGGAGCGCACGCGCTTGTTGAAGATCTGGACGTGCCCGGGGCAGCTCATCGGCTTCAGCGCCATGATCCGGCCCTCATCGGCCATGGCGAACATCTGGGCGCCGAATTTCTGCCAGTGGCCGCTGCGGTTCCACAGGCCCCGGGCCAGCAGCTGCGGTGTCCGCACCTCGCGATAGCCGGCCCGGGCCATGCGCCTTCGGACATGGTCTTCGACCACGCGGTAGAGCGCCCAGCCGCGCGGGTGCCAGAAGACCATGCCGGGGCCGTCCTCCTGCTGGTGGAAGAGGTCGAGGCGGTTGCCGAGGCTGCGGTGATCGATGTCGTCCATGGGAAGTCTCCGTCGCGTTGGACCGGCGCAGGGAGAGCCCAGAAAGACCAAGGGCCCCGTCCGTCGCCGGCGGGGCCCTTTGGGGATCAGAGGCGCTGTCCGATCAGCGCGCACGACCTCCGCACGACCCGCCCGTGGCGGTGGTCGTTTTGGTGGTCGCGGTAATGATCGAACGGATCGCGCTCATGGCGTCAGTGAGCCATGGCAGGGCGGCGGCGTCAATCGGGATGCCAAGAGCACCGTTGCCGGCTGAGTCGATCGCGCTGGAACCGTTTCAGCCACGAAACGCTTAGCACCCGGGGTCAGAAAATCCTCGATGCACTGGGAGACTTTCTCGCGAAGGAGGAGGAGGAGGAGAATGTATCGCATCAAAAGTGCGTTCGCTGGCAATGGGCGGAAGGCCTTGCCGACATCGTCGCCCGCGGCTCCTGCCAGAGAGGGCTCCTCTGAAATCACCCCTGTCGTGTATGAAAGCCAGATACATCACGGCTACGATCAGGAAGAATTCGCGATTTTCGATCGCTTTCGCCCCGTCCCAACGGCGGTAGCTCAAGATTTCGTGGCGGACTTTCTCAATGTCCGCACTCGCGTTTCCTTCTTCCCGGATGAACTCGAGCATCTCGACGGTGAGTATCTGGGCCGACCGATCCCCGGCGATTTCCGTGGTGAGACGATCGAGTGGCTCGGGCTGCTGCGCTCCGCCGCGGATGCGCGCGGCGAGTATGTGGCGATGGAACTGGGCGCAGGCTATGGCCCATGGCTCGTCTCGGGTGCCGCCGCGGCGCGCCATCTCGATATCGAGGCTGTGCGGCTTTATGCGATCGAGGCGGACGCTGATCACTTCGCCTTCATGCGTCAGCACTTTCTCGACAATGGTCTCGACCCTGACGAACACACGCTGCTCAATGCCGCCGTCGGGGCGGAGGCAGGCACGGCGCGTTGGCCCAGAGCGAAGAACACCCCCTTCGAATGGGCCGCGCGCCCTGCGCGCGAGCACAATGTCTCGGACGCAAGATACAATGGCAGCCGCCTGGAGCGTTCCGTGGAAGTACCGGTTCTCGCCGTGAGCGAGCTGATCGAGCGTGAGCCGCGGTGGGATCTCGTGCACATCGATGTTCAAGGCTGGGAAGGCGAGGTTTGCGCTGCGGCCGCGGAGGCAATGGATCAGCGGGTCCATCGAATCGTGGTGGGCCTTCATTCGCGCAAATTGGAGGGGGAGGTGCTGGCGCTGTTCCATTCCCTTGGCTGGGTGCTGGAAAACGAGAAGCCCACCAGGTTTGTCTATCAGGCCGGCGCGCCGACGGTGGAGAATATGGCGGTCCTCGACGGCGTGCAGGTGTGGCGAAATCCGCGCCTTACCCCAAGCACCCGCTAGGCCGCTCACCGGGGAGCGTCGTCCCTGAGGCGCTGAAAAGCCTATCGAACCTCCAGGATGATTCGCAGCAACTTGGACAAGGGCCTGCGCGTTGATCGGGTGGGCCTTGTCATGGGGCGATCGCTTGGCTATATTTGTCTCAAACGAGATCAAAAATCTCAAATGAGTTTGGAGAGAGGAGCGGTTCGATGATGGCGCAAGAGGCGGCGGTGGCGCCGCGCGGTGCCGAAGGGCGGCTGGCCCGAGCAGGCTTGAGCGCCTTCTTCAACATCGCCGAGGCCTGGGGGCTGAAGGACGAGGAGAAGCGCGTGCTGCTGGGCCGTCCGTCCAAGGCCACCTTCTATCGCTGGAAGGCCGGCGCGACCGGCCATCCCTCAGCCGACACGATGGAGCGGATCTCCTACATCCTCGGCATCTACCGGGCGCTGCAGATCCTGTTCAAGGACGCGAAGCTGGCCGATGGCTGGGTGCGGCGGCCGAACGCGGCCTCGCCCTTCGGTGGCCGCTCGGCGCTCGACCGGATGCTGTCGGGCAACGTCGCCGACCTGTTCGTGGTCCGCCGCTACCTGGATGCGGAGCGCGGCGGTTGGGGCTGATCCTGCCGGTCCGCCGGGTCGAATGGCCCGAATGCTGGCGCATCATCCCCAGCCGGTATCCGCCGATCGACCTGTTCGAGCGGGTGGCGCCGCCCGAGGATTGGGAGCTGCTGATCGAGCTCGAATCCCGGACCAACGACCGGCTGCGCGACCAGGTCGGGCAGATCTCACTGATCCCGCTGGAGGAGCGGATGAGCGGCCCGGGCACCAGCTTCATCATGGCGCCCTTCACCCATCTGCATCCGGACGGCAGCCGCTTCACCGACGGCACCTACGGCGCCTATTACGGTGCCGCGGCGCTGGACACGGCGGTGGCGGAGACCAGTTATCACCGCGCCCGCTTCTTCGCGGCGACGGCGACGCCGGCGACCACGATCGACATGCGCGTGCTGATCAACAGCCTGGCCGGCGACCTGCACGACATCCGCGGACTGGGCGACGAGCTGCCGGGCGTCTACGATCCGGTCGACTATTCGGCCGGCCAGGCGCTGGGGCGGCGGCTGCATGGCGACGGCTCCTTCGGCATCGCCTATGACAGCGTCCGCCATCCCGGCGGCCACTGCGCCGCGGCGTTCCGGCCGCGCAGCGTGCTGACCCCGGTGATCCAGGAGCGGCATTTGTCCTATCACTGGGACGGGACCCGGATCGCCGCGGTGCACGAGATCCGGGCGTTGCAGACCTAGGCCCGTTGCCCGCCGCATGGCCGATCTCCGTTCGTTGGGGCTGGGAATAACGGGGGCGCCCACCGATATTGTGCCCCACGGTTTCACGAGGTCGGTCGCGGCGCGGCCGTCGGGGTATTCGATGCAGGCACCGGTCGAGATCCGCACCACCGTCACCATCCCGATCCTGGACGGGGCGGGGCGGGGCGTGTTCCACACCTTCGGCGGCTTCGCCGACGGCGGCGAGCATTTCGCCATCGCGCTTGGCCCCCAAGGCCGCGACGTGCCGCTGGTGCGGGTGCATTCGGAATGCCTGACCGGCGACGTCTTCGGCTCGCAGCGCTGCGATTGCGGCCCGCAGTTGAACGACGCCTTGCACCGCATTGGAAAAGAAGGCGGTTTTGTCCTCTATCTGCGGCAGGAAGGGCGCGGCATCGGCCTCTATGCCAAGCTCGACGCCTATGTTCTGCAGGACCAGGGGCTGGATACCTACGAGGCCAATGAGCGGTTGAACTTCCCGCACGACATGCGGGACTTCACCCCGGCGGCGCAGATGCTGCTGGCGCTCGGGGTCAAGCGGATCCGGCTCTTGACCAACAATCCCGACAAGGCGAAGCAGCTCGAAGCCGCCGGGATCGAGATCGCCGAGATCGTGCCGACCGGCGTCTTCGTCACCGAGCACAACATCCAGTACCTCGAAGCCAAAGTCAGAAAACACGCGCATCGCATTGATCTGTCGGAGATTTCCGGGCAGGCCACGGTGCTGCCCTTGGCCGTCGGCGACACCCCGGGGGTGCGCCGCCTGGGCAAGCCTTGACCTTGCCGGCCGGGCTCTCGCTGCGGCCGGGCTTCGGCTTCGGCGGCGTCCTCCGCGACACGTTGCCGGAGCCGCTGCGCGACGCCGCGCCCCCGACCCGGACGGTGGGCGACGACGAAGCCTGGATGCTGGAGACGCTGCGGACGGCGATGACCCATAACGGACTGTCGGACCCGAACCCGGTGGTCGGCTGCGTCATCGTCCGCGAGGGCCGCGTGGTCTCGCGCGGCGCCACCGAACGGA
Source organism: Inquilinus sp. NPDC058860 (assembly GCF_042743185.1). NCBI lineage: Bacteria > Pseudomonadati > Pseudomonadota > Alphaproteobacteria > Rhodospirillales > Rhodospirillaceae > Inquilinus > Inquilinus sp. NPDC058860. Next base: position 61,645 of record NZ_JBHYMS010000010.1, read on the forward strand.
TCGGCGAGCGCCATGCCGAGCGCGTCGCGGTCGAGGCGGTGGCCGACCGGTCGGCGTTCCGCGGCGCCACGGCCTATGTCACGCTCGAACCCTGCAGCCATCACGGCCGCCAGCCGCCCTGCGCCGACCTCCTGGCCTCGCTCGGGCTGGCCCGCTGCGTGGTGGCGTTGCGCGATCCGTTCCCGCTGGTCGACGGCGTCGGCTTGGCCCGGCTGCGGGCCGCCGGCGTCGACGTCGGCGTCGGCACGCTGGCGCCGGAGGCGTCGGCCTGGCACGCGCCCTTCCTGCTGCGGCAGCGGCTCGGCCGGCCGCTGGTGGCGGCGAAATGGGCGCAGACGCTGGACGGCCAGCTCGCCTATGACGACGGCGCCGAGCGTTGGCTGACCGGCAAGGCGGCGCGCGCCCACACCCATTGGCTGCGCCAGAAATACGACGCCATCCTGGTCGGCGCCGGCACCGTTCTGGCGGACGACCCGGCCCTGACCGTGCGCGACGCCGCCGGCGACCGGCACCGCCATCCCCTGCGCCTGGTCTACGACCCGAACGGCCGGGCGCTGGCCGCCCTGCCGCAGCGGCTGGAGCGCTGGAAGGCCGGGCTGCTCTCCGCCGACGCCCCGACCGTGTTCCTGCTGGGCCCGGCGGCGGCGCGCCATGCGGCACCGCTGGAGGCCCTGCTGCCGCCCTCGGCGGCGATGCTGGCGCTGCCGGACGGGCCGCCGGTCGACGCCCTGTTCGACACCCTGGCCGGCCCGGCGATGGTGGCGCGGCTCGGCCGGCCGGTCGGCTCGGTCATGGTCGAAGGCGGCCCGCGCCTGCTCGGCCTGCTGCTGGAGGCCGGGCGCGTCGACCTGGCCCATGTCTTCATCGCGCCGGCGATCGGCGGCGGCGCGCGCAACCGCATCGCCTTCCCGGGCAGCGCCGCCGCCACCCGCGACTGGCGGCCGATCGCCACCGCCGCGCTCGGCCCCGACCTGCTGGCGGAATACGTCTCGCCGGCCGCGGCGGCGCATCTGGCGCGGCTTGTCGACGCCAGCGTCATCGAGTCGCCACTTCGCCATGGCTAAACGATCGCGCGCATTGTACCGTGCGCGCCCTGCGGTCCGGCACGCCGGTCCGGGTCCCATGACGTCTCGGCCGGGCCAGCCCGAACCGACCGAATTTTGAGAGCTTGCCGTCGATGATGTATTTCGCCCCGTGGAAGAAGGTCACCATCCTGGTGGTGTGCCTCCTCGGCGTGATCCTGAGCCTGCCGAACATCCTGCCGCGCAGCACGCTCGACGCGCTGCCGTCCTGGGTCCCGGCCCGGCAGATGAATCTCGGCCTCGACCTCAGGGGCGGTTCCTACCTCCTGCTGGAGGTCGACATGAAGGCGGTGATCGACGCCCGCCTCGCCAACATCCAGGATTCGATCCGCAGCCTGCTGCGGCGCGAGAACATCGCCTACAGCGACCTTTCGGTGAACGGCCATTCGGTCAATTTCACCCTGTCCGACGCCGGCCAGGCCGACCGGGTGCGCACGCTCCTGGCCGAGAACCTGTTGACCGGCGCTGTCGACCCGCTCGCCGGCGGGCAGCGCGACCTCGACATCAGCGTCGGCGGCGACGGCAAGGCCGGCCTGACCCTGACCGAGGTGGGCCTGCGCGACCGCGAGGCCCGGGCGGTCGAACAGTCGATCGAGATCGTCCGCCGCCGCGTCGACGAGAGCGGCACCCGCGAGCCGCTGATCTCGCGCCAGGGCAACAGCCGCATCCTGCTGCAACTGCCGGGCGAGCAGAACCCCGACCGCATCCGCCGCCTCTTGGGCCAGACGGCGAAGATGACCTTCCATCTGGTCAATCTCGACTACCAGCAGGGCCAGCCGGTGCCGCCGGACACCGAGGTGCTGCCGATCGAGAATCCGCGGCCCGGCGAGCGCACCTCGATCGCGGTGCGCAAGCGGATCGAGGTCGACGGCGCCAACCTGACCGATGCCCGCGCCGGCACCAACCCGCAGACCGGGCAATGGGTGGTGAATTTCGAGTTCGACAGCGCCGGCGCCCGCCGCTTCGGCCAGGTCACCCAGGCCAATGTCGGCAAGCCCTTCGCCATCGTGCTCGACGACAAGGTCATCACCTATCCGAACATCAACGAGCCGATCCTGGGCGGCCGCGGCCAGATCAGCGGCAACTTCACCGCCCAGAGCGCCAACGACCTGTCGGTGCTGCTGCGCGCCGGCGCGCTGCCGGCGCCGCTGACCATCGTCGAGGAGCGGACGGTCGGCCCCGACCTGGGCGCCGACGCCATCCAGGCCGGCATCATCGCCGTCGCCGTCGGCTTCGTCCTGGTCATCACCTACATGTTCCTGTCCTACGGCCTGTTCGGCCTGTTCGCCAACGTCGCCCTGGTCATGAACATGGTGCTGACGGTGGCGATCCTGTCGCTGCTCGAGGCGACGCTGACGCTGCCCGGCATCGCCGGCATGCTGCTGACCCTCGGCATGTCGGTCGACGCCAACATCCTGATCAACGAGCGATTGTACGAGGAGACGAAACGGGGACGGTCGCCGTTCTCGGCGATGGATGCGGGTTTCAGCCGGGCCTTCGGCACGATCTTCGACGCCAACATCACCTCGCTGATCAAGATGGCGATCCTCTACACGCTGACCACGGGCCCGGTGCGCGGCTTCGCCGTCACCACCGGGATCGGCATCCTGACCTCGATGTTCACCGCCATCGTGCTGGTGCGGTTCATGATGGTCAGCTGGATCCGTCGCAAGCGCCCCACCGTCCTGCCCGTGCTGAGGAAAGCGTGATGTTCTGGCTCCGTCTCGTCCCGGACGACACCAAGATCCCGTTCATGCGGGGCCGCATCGCCGGCCTCGCCACCTCGGCCTTCCTCAGCATCGCCTCGGTCGTCCTGTTCTTCCATCCCGGGCTGAACTACGGCGTCGACTTCAAGGGCGGCATCGCCATCGAGATCCAGACGCCGCAGCCGGCGGACTTCTCGGTGCTGCGCTCCGGGCTCGACGAGCTCGGCCTCGGTCAGGTCCAGCTGCAGCAGTTCGGCTCGCCCAGCGACGTGCTGATCCGGATGGAGGCGCAGCCGACCGAGCAGCAGCAGCAGGCGGCGCTCGACACGGTCAAGAAGACCCTGACCGACACCGTGCCGGGCACGGTGATCCGCAGCGTCGATTCGGTCGGCAGCACGGTCTCGGGCGAGCTGTTCCAGAACGGCATGCTGGCGCTCGGCCTCGCCCTCGTGGCCATGCTGTTCTACATCTGGTTCCGCTTCGAATGGCAGTTCGGCGTCGGCGCCGTGGTCACCATGATCCTCGACGTCACCAAGATGATCGGGGTCTATGCCGTCACCGGCATGCAGTTCAACCTGACCTCGATCGCGGCGCTGCTGACCGTCCTCGGCTACTCGGTCAACGACAAGGTCGTGGTCTATGACCGGGTCCGCGAGAACCTGCGGCTCTACAAGTCGCTGCCATTGCGGCAGCTGATCGACCTGTCGATCAACCAGACGCTGAACCGCACCATCGGCACCTCGCTGGCCACCTTCCTGGCCTGCCTGCCGCTGGCGATCTGGAGTGGCGAGGCCCTGCAGCAATTCGCCATCGTCATCCTGATCGGTGTCGTGGTCGCCACCACCTCCTCGATCTTCATCGCCGCGCCGATCCTCTTGTTCCTCGGCGAGGACAAGCTGTTCCGCAAGAAGGCGCCGCCGGCGGCTCCGGCGGACGGCAAGCCGGCGGGCAAGGGGGCATGATTCGGTCATGGCGGCGCGGCCGATCCTGATCGGCAGCGAGGTCTACCGGCATTCCAGCTACGGGCCGAAGCATCCGCTCGCCATCCCCAGGGTTTCGACCACGCTCGACCTGATCCGGGCGCAGGGGTGGCTGGCCGAGGGCCAGTATCGCGACGGTCCTCTGGCCGGGGTCGGGGCCCTGACCCGGTTCCACCACCCGGACTACGTCGCGGCGGTGCAGGATGCGGAGCGCGACCAGGACCTCGATCCGGCGCGCCGGCAGCGGCACAATCTCGGCGGGGTCGAGAACCCGATCTTCGGCGAGGTGTTCCGCCGCCCGGCCACCGCCTGTGGCTCGTCGCTGCTCGGCGCCGGCCTCGCGGCCGAGGGGGCGGTGGTCTACAGCCCGGCCGGCGGGCTGCATCACGGCCGGCCCGACCGCGCCTCCGGCTTCTGCTACTTCAACGATCCGGCGCTGGCGATCCTCGACCTGCTGGACCGCGGCGTCGACCGCATCGCCTATCTCGACATCGATGCCCATCACGGCGACGGGGTGCAGGATGCCTTCGTCGGCGACAGCCGCGTGCTGACCGTGTCGGTTCACGAGGCGCAGCGCTGGCCGTTCACCGGTGCGGTCGACGATCGCGGCGGCGGCAACGCCCGCAACCTGGCCATGCCGCGCGAGCTGAACGACGACGAGATGGCAGCGGCGCGCGACCAGGCGCTGCTGCCGCTGGTCGAGCGGTTCCGGCCGCAGGTCGTGGTGCTGCAATGCGGCGCCGACGCGTTGCACGACGACCCGCTGAGCCGCCTGTCGCTGTCCAACCGCGCCCTGTGGAGCGTGGTGGCGGCCGTGCGCGACGTCACGCCGCGCCTCCTGGTGCTCGGGGGCGGGGGCTACAATCCCTGGACCGTGGGCCGCTGCTGGGCCGGGGTCTGGGCGGTGCTCAACGGGTTCGACCCGGCGGCGCCGCTGACGGCGGCATCCCGCGCGGTGCTGGTCGGCCTGTCCTGGTCGCGCCGCCGCGGCACCCCGCCCGAGCCCGCCTGGTTCGACCGGATGGACGACGCGCCGCGGCCGGGCCCGGTGCGGCCGGAGGTCCGGGATGTGATCCGCGCCGTCATGGCGCCCTGACGAGATGGGACGATCGATGAAGACGCTCCTCGCCGCTTTCGCCCTGCTGCTGGTCGCCGCCGGTCCCGTCTCGGCGCAGGAAGCGGCCCAGCCCAGGACCAGCGACCTGACCATCGAGACCGCGGCGGGCAAGAGCTTCCACTTCACGGTCGAGCTGGCGCTGACGCCGGAGCAGCAGCAGCGCGGCCTCATGTTCCGCGAAAAGATGGCGCCGGATGCCGGCATGCTGTTCGTTTTCGACGGGGCCGAACCCCGGGCCTTCTGGATGAAGAACACGCTGATCCCGCTGGACATGATCTTCATCCGCACCGACGGGACGATCGCCAACATCCTCGAGAAGGTGCCGCCGCAGACCCTGGATCCCCGCGCCTCCGACGGGCCGGCCAAGGCGGTGCTGGAGCTGAACGGCGGCATCGTCCGCTTCCTCGACATCAAGCCGGGCGACCGGGTGGTCCATCCGCTGATCGCCGCGGCAAAGGGCTGAGGTCAGCGAGGCCTGGTGTTCTCGTCGTCCGGGATCGGCGGCGGCGGGGTCCAGCCGCGGCCGGCGGCGATCATGCAGGACTGGCCGTCCGGTCCGGTGTAGAGCAGGGTCCAGCTCCGCCCCTTCGGTGCCGTGAACAGCTCGACCCGGCCGCCGCTATTGGCGGTGCCGGTGCCCGCCGGCGTCTCCTGAAAGGCGCGCGCCAGATAGTCCACCACCACGTCGTGCGGGCCGCAGGATGCCGGCGCCGCCAGGGCCGGGGCCGCCAGGAGCAGGACGGAAAGCGCGATGGCGGCCACACGGGCCATGCTTCCTCGAAGCCGTGTCGGAGTCTCTGCGGCCGGAGGGCCAGGAAAACGATATAATCGGCTTGCCTCGGCCAGACCAGCCGGATCAGAGGCGGCCTCGCGCCGGAAATGTCCGGTCGGGCCGTGAAGGGGCGACACTAGTGCGGGCCGAGGGGAATGCCGGACACCAGGACTGAGATCGAGCCGAGGCTGCGGGAGGCGGCGCCGCCGCCCTTGCCCGGACCGACCCGAGCGGCGCGCGGCAGGACATCCCGCCGGCGCCGCTTCCTGCTGCTGGCGCTGCTGGTGCTCGGCCTGACCGTGGCCGGCGGCGCCTGGTACCGCTGGGGCCGGGCGGTCGCGCCCGACCAGCTCTGGGTCACCGCCACGGCGGAGCGCGGCGACATCGAGGACGCGATCACGGCGCTGGGGACGCTGCAGCCGCTCAGCTATGTCGATGTCGGCACCCAGGTCTCCGGCCAACTCAGGACCCTGCATGTCGCGATCGGCGACCGGGTCAAGGCCGGCGACCTGCTGGCCGAGATCGACCCCACCGTCTACCAGTCCCGGGTCGAGGCCGACCGGGCGCAGATCGCCAACCTCGCGGCCCAGCGGGCGGAGAAGGAGGCGCAGCTGCTGCTGGCCCGGCAGCAGGCCGAGCGGCAGCGCAGCCTGAAGGCGTCGCGCGCCACCAGCGACGACGCGCTGCAGGTGGCCGAGGCGGCTTATGCCGCGGCCCAGGCCCAGCTGGAGGCGATCGACGCCCAGACCCGCCAGATCCAGTCGACCCTGAAGGGCGACGAGGCCAATCTCGGCTACACCAAGATCTATGCGCCGATCGACGGCACCGTGGTGTCGCAGTCGGCGCGCCGGGGCCAGACCCTGAACGCCAACCAGTCGGCGCCGATCATCGTCCAGGTCGCGGACCTGACGACCATGACCGTCGAGGCGCAGGTGTCGGAGGCCGATGTCAGCCGGCTGCGGCTCGGCATGACCGCCTATTTCACCACGCTCGGCATGCCGGACAAGCGCTGGTACGGGGCGCTGCGGCAGATCCAGCCGACGCCGGAGGTGGTCAACAACGTCGTGCTCTACAATGCGCTGTTCGACGTGCCGAACCAGGACGGCTCGCTGATGACGCAGATGACGGCGCAGGTGTTCTTCGTCTCGGCCGCCGCCCAGGACACGCTGCTGGTGCCGGCTACGGCCCTGTCGGGCCTGTCGCCCGGCACATCCTCGGCCGCTCCGGGGCGGGCCACGGTCCGCGTGCTGAAGCCGAGCGGGTCGGTCGAGACCCGCGCCGTGACGGTCGGCGTCACCAACCGGGCGCAGGCGGAGATCCTGAGCGGGCTGGAGCCGGGCGAGCAGGTGATCACCGGCACCCGCCGTCCCAATGCCGCGCCCGAACAATCCGGCCCGGTCCGGCGCCCGAGGATCTGATGGACATCCGCGAGCCCCGGCCGGCGGCAGCCGGTGATCAGACGCCGATGACGCCCGGCCAGGCCGCCGTCCGGCCGCTGGTGTCGCTGCGCGACGTCACCAAGACCTATGTCAACGGCGACCTGGCGGTGGAGGTGCTGCACGGCATCTCGCTGGACATCCATCCCGGCGAATTCGTCGCCATCATGGGCGCCTCGGGCTCCGGCAAATCGACTCTGATGAACATCCTCGGCTGCCTCGACCGGCCGACCACCGGCACCTACCGGGTCGACGGCACCGATGTGGCGACGCTGGACGGCGACGCCCTGGCGCATCTGCGGCGCGAGACCTTCGGCTTCATCTTCCAGAGCTACAACCTGATCCCGTCGGCGACCGCGGCCGAGAATGTCGAAGTGCCGGCGATCTATGCCGGCATCGCCGCGGCCGAGCGGAGAGAACGGGCGGAGCAGCTGTTGAGCTCGCTCGGCCTCGCCGACCGTACAGGCCACCGGCCAAACCAGCTGTCGGGCGGCCAGCAGCAGCGGGTGTCGATCGCCCGCGCCCTGATGAATGGTGGCCGGGTGATCCTGGCCGACGAGCCGACCGGCGCCCTGGACAGCCGCAGCGGGGCCGAGGTGATGGCGCTGCTGAAGCGGATGAGCGAGGCCGGCCGGACCGTCATCCTGATCACCCATGACCGGGCGGTGGCGGAGCACGCCCATCGGCTGATCGAGATCCGCGATGGGCACATCGTCGGCGACAGCGGTGCGCGCGGGCCCGTCTTGGCCGCTTCTGGGGCCGAGGGAAGCCATGGCGGCGATGCCGGCGCGCTGGGCGTCGCCGACATGGCGGAGGCGGTGAAGATGGCGCTCAGGGCCCTGCGCGCGAACCTGTTCCGGACCATCCTGACGCTGCTCGGCATCGTCATCGGTGTCGGCGCCGTGATCGCCATGCTGGCGATCGGCGATGGCGCGAAGCAGTCGGTGGTCGACCGCATCTCGGCCATGGGCACCGACCTGCTGCTGATCCGACCGGCACAGAGCAACAACCGCACCGCCGACGGCGTGATCGCGACGCTGGTGCCGGAGGATGCCGAGGCGCTGGCGGAGGTGCCCAACGTCGCCGCCGCGGTGCCGGAGCTGACCGGCACCGTCACCCTGCGCCACGGCAACACCGACTATTCGACGCAGGCCGACGCCACGACGCCGGATTTTCCCAAGGCACGTAACTGGCCGGTCGAGCGCGGCAGCTTCGTGTCGCCGGAGGACCAGGCCAGCTATGCCCCGGTGATCGTGCTGGGGCAGACGGCGGCGCGGATCCTGTTCCCGGAGGGCATCGACCCGCTGGGCCGCTACGTCCTGGTCAACAACATCCCGTTCCAGGTGATCGGGCTGATGGAGGCGAAGGGCGCGACGCCCTATGGCGCAGATCAGGACGACATCGTCTTCATGCCGCTGTCGACCGGCAGCCTGCGGGTGTTCGGCAAGCGCTTCGTCCGCTCGATCACGGTGCAGGTCGAGGACACCACCCGGATCGACGAGACCCAGGCCGATGTGCAGGCGCTGCTGGAGGAGCGGCACCGCCGCCCGGACGTGCAGATCCGCAACATGTCGTCGCTGATCGAGACCGTCTCGGCGACGCAGAACACGCTGACCATCCTGCTCGGCTCGGTCGCCGCCATCTCGCTGCTGGTCGGCGGCATCGGGGTGATGAACATCATGCTGGTCAGCGTCACCGAGCGCACGCGCGAGATCGGGGTGCGGATGGCGACCGGTGCCCGGATGCGCGACATCCTGCAGCAGTTCATCACCGAATCCGTGGTGGTCTCGGCGATCGGCGGCGCCATCGGCGTGGTCGGCGGCCTGGGGGTGGCGGCGGCGCTGCGCGCCTTCGGCACGCCGATCGTGTTCTCGCCCGGGCCGGTGCTGCTGGCCTTCGGCTGCGCCTTCCTCACCGGCCTGGTCTTCGGCTATATGCCGGCGCGCAAGGCCGCCACCCTCGATCCTGTCGTCGCCCTCTCCGCTGAGTGACCATGCCGCGTCCGTTCCGCTTTCATCGCCCTCTCGCGGCGATCCTGATCCTCGCCCTGCTGGCCGGCTGCGCCGGGCCGGAGGACGACAAGCCCGCCCTCGACATCCCCGGCGGCTGGAAGGCGGAGGGGCGGGCCGGCACCACCTGGCCGGAGACGGGCTGGTGGCGCAGCTTCGGTTCATCCCAGCTCGACGGCCTGATCCGCACCGCCCAGCAGAACAACCAGGACATCGGCGCGGCCGTGGCCCGGGTGCTGCAGGCGGACGCCCAGGCCCGGATCGCCGGCGCGCCGCTGCTGCCCAGCGTCGGGGCCACCGGCGACGCCTCGCATTCGGTGTCGCCGGAGCGCGCCAGCAGCTTCGGCACCGGCTCGAGCCGGACGACCACCGACCAGCTCGCGGCCGGGCTTTCGGTCAGCTACGAGATCGACCTGTGGGGCCGGAACCGGTCGGCGCTGCAATCGGCGCAGGCCTCGGCGCTGGCCAGCCGCTACGACCGCGACACCGTCGCCCTGACCGTCACCTCGAGCACCGCCACCACCTACATGCAGGTGCTGGAGTTCCAGGACCGGCTGGCGATCGCCCGGGACAACCTGGCCAATGCCCAGCAGGTGCTGGACGTGGTGCTGGCGCAGGAGCGGGCGGGCGCCGCCTCGGCCCTCGACGTGGCGCAGCAGCGCACGGTGGTGGCGCAGCAGAAGGCCGCGATCCCGCCGCTGGAGCAACAGCGCCAGCAGACCGAGACCGCCCTGGCCCTGTTGCTCGGCGAGCCGCCGGAGCGGCTGTCGCTGCAGCGCCAGTCGCTCGACGATCTCGAGATCCCGGTGATCGCCGCGGGCCTGCCGTCCTCGCTGCTGGACCGCCGGCCGGACGTCCAGAACGCCGATGCGCAACTGCTCGCCGCCCGGTTCAACGTGAAGGAGGCCAAGGCGCAGCTGTTCCCGTCGATCCAGCTGACCGGCCAGGGCGGGGTCCAGAGCGCGGCGCTGGGCACGCTGTTCAACTCCGCCAGCACGCTCTACAGCCTCGCCGCCTCGCTGACCCAGCCGATCTTCGAGGGCGGCGCGCTGCGCGGCGCGGTGCAGCTCACCGAGGCGCAATACCAGGAGCTGGGGCAGACCTATGTGAAGACCGTGCTGGCCGCCTTCGGCGACGTCGAAAACGCGCTGATCGCGACGCGCCAGACCGGGCTGGCCTATCAGGCGCAGCAGGAGGTGGTGGCCCAGGCGCGCGAGGCGTTCCGCCTGTCCGACGCGCAGTACCGGGCCGGGGCCGTCGACCTGCTGACCGTGCTGAACGCGCAGCAGAGCTACTTCTCCGCCCGCGACCAGCTGGTTCAGGCCAAGTCCGACCGGCTGCAGGCCGCGGTCGCCCTCTACAAGGCGCTGGGCGGCGGCTGGTCGGTGGGCTCGGTGAAGGTGGCAGCCGGCAGCTAGCGGCCGAGATCGCCGCGGTCTACGGCGTCTCCCCGCTGCCCGAGACCCTGTTGGGTTCGCAGTCGCGAACCCAACCTGCTTCGGAGGGAAACCTCACCCCTCGTCCGGCCCCCGCTTCCGCGCCAGGGCCACGCCGTCGCCGATCGGGATCAGCGAGAAATCGACCCGCGGATCGTCGCGCAGCATGGCGTTGACCCGGCGGATCGCCTCGGTGCCCGGCGAGCGGTCGGCCGGGTCGGCCACCCGGCCGCTCCAGAGGGCATTGTCGACCAGCAGCAGCCCGCCCGGGCGCAGCAGGCCGATCGCGGCCTCGGCATAGGCCGGGTAGTTGTCCTTGTCGGCGTCGACGAAGACCATGTCGACCGTGCCGGCCCAGTCCGCGCGCGTCAGCTCGCCGAGCGTATCGAGGGCCGGCTGCAGGCGCAGCTCGATGCGGTCGGCGACGCCGGCCTCCTGCCAGTACCGCCGCGCGACCGACGTCCATTCGGCGCTGACGTCGCAGCATAGAAGCCGCGCCTCGGGCGGCAGCGCCAGCATCACCGCCAGCGCGCTGTAGCCGGTGAAGGTGCCGATCTCGACCAGTCGGCGGGCGCCGATCAGCCGGGCCAGCAGGGCCATGAACTGGCCCTGCTCCGGCGTGATCTGCATCCCGGCGCGGTCGGCCGCGACCCGGCGCGTCTCCTGTCGCAGCCGGGCCAGGATCTCCGGCTCGCGCAGCGAGGCGTCGAGCAGGTATTTCTGCAGCGCGTCGTTCAGGCCGATGCTCATGGCGTCACATGCACGCTGGGGTCGCGCCTGACCGGCACCGGCCGGCGCAGCTCGTTGCGGATCTTCATCGCCTCGAACACCGGGGCGGTGCCGGGGCGCGGCACGAAGCGGCCTTCGCCGCGCTGCACCTTCAGCTCCCTGTTCTCCCACACCACCTTGCCCTGGCTCAGGGTGATGGCGGGCAGGCCGCGCACCTCCATGCCCTCGAACACGTTGACCTCGATGTTCGAATGCTGGGTGGCGGCGCTGATGGTCCTGGTCGCCGCCGGGTCCCAGACCACGAGGTCGGCGTCGGCGCCGGGCGCGATCACGCCTTTCTGCGGGTAGAGGTTGAAGATCTTCGCGGCGTTGGCCGAGGTGACGGCGACGAACTCGCTCGGGGTCAGCCGGCCGGTGTTGACGCCGTGGGTCCACAGCACCGCCATGCGGTCCTCGATGCCGCCGGTGCCGTTCGGGATCAGGGTGAAGTCGTCGATCCCCATCCGCTTCTGCTCGGCCTTGAAGGCGCAGTGGTCGGTGGCGACGACCTGCAGGCTGCCGGCGGTCAACCCGTCCCACAGCGACTTCTGGTGGTCCTTGGAGCGGAAAGGCGGGCTCATCACCCGGGCGGCGGCGTAGGCCCAGTCCTTGTTGCGGTACTCGCTCTCGTCCAGGGTCAGGTGCTGGATCAGCGGCTCGCCATAGACCCGCTGGCCATTGGCGCGGGCCCGGGCGATCGCCTCATGCGCCTCGCGGCAGGAGGTGTGGACCACATAGAGCGGCACGCCGGCGGCGCCGGCGATCATGATGGCGCGGTTGGCGGCCTCGCCCTCGACCTCGGGCGGGCGCGACAGGGCGTGGCCCTCCGGCCCGGTGATGCCGGCCTCGAGCAGCGCCTTCTGCAGCAGCCAGACGATGTCGCCGTTCTCGGCATGCACCATCGGCAGGGCGCCGAGCTCGCGGCAGCGGGTGAAGCTGTGCATCAGCACGTCGTCATCGACCATCAGGGCGTTCTTGTACGCCATGAAATGCTTGAAGCTGTTGACGCCGTGCTCGGCCACCAGCGTGCCCATCTCCTCCCGCACCTGGTCGGACCACCAGGTGATGGCGACGTGCAGCGACCAGTCGGAGACGGCCTTCTCGCCCCATTCGCGCCACTGCCGATACCCGTCCAGCAGGCTCTGCTGCGGGCCGGGGATGCAGAAGTCGATGATCATTGTGGTGCCGCCGGACAGCGCCGCGGCGGTGCCAGTGTAGTAGTCGTCAGCCGCCACCGTGCCCATGAACGGGAACTGCATGTGGGTGTGCGGGTCGATGCCGCCCGGCAGCAGGTAGCTGCCCGAGGCGTCGATCACCCGGGCGCCGGTCGGGGCGTCGAGATCGGGGCCTACTGCGACGATCCTGCCGTCGTCGCAGATCACATCGGCGCGAAAGCTGCGGTCGGCGTTCACCACCGTGCCGCCCTTGAGTGCGATCGTCATGGCCGGCGCTCTCCTCTTGTCGCGTGCCTTGTTCCCTGTCGATGGGGAGAGTGGGACGGATCGCGAGGCGAGGCAAGGCCGATCCTGACCGTTTGGTCAGGCCGGCTGACATACAAAAAAGCCGGGGCGCGAAGGCCCCGGCGAGGTCAGGGAGGAAAGCGGCTCGTGCGAGCCGATAGATACGTTATGTATCTTTATTTCTCGTGTCAATACGTATTGTATCTCACCCCTCGTCGCGCATCACCCATTTGACCGGCACCGCCCATTCGATCGCGACGTCGGAGATCAGGGGCGCGTTGTAGCTGAACAGGGTGAACAGGCCGGGGCCGCTGCCGCGCATCAGGATCTTGACGAAGGTCCGGCCGTCGGCCAGGCGGATCACGCATTCCCGGCCGATCAGCTGCTCCGGCTCGGCCCGGACGTTGCGGTAGTAGATGACGTCGCGGTCACGGAAGGCGGGAGCCATCGAATCGCCGCGGACGATGACGGCGACGGTGTGCTCGTCGGCCGCCGGCGGGGCATCGGCCTCGTCGATCCGCTCGGTCGACTGGTCGCCCTCGAGCATATGGACTTCGGCCCCGGCGCCGACATGGCCGACCACCGGCACCATCGGCCGCAGCCCCGCCGGCGCACCCTCGCCGGTGAGCAGCCACGCCTCGGACACGCCGAAAGCGGCGGCATAGCGCCCGGCGGCATCGCGGCGCAGGCCGCGCAGCCCGGATTCATGGGCGCGATAGGTGATCGGGCTCCAGCCGAAGGCGCGGGCGGCGTCGGCCGCGGTCTCGTGACCGGCCTTGGTCCGCGCCAGCACCAGGCGTTGATGCGGTTCCAGCATGCATGGCATTTAGCACGTTTTGTAATCTGCGAACAATTCATTTCGTATTGCATTAACGGGATACGAAACGTATCGTCATGGCATGGACAAGACGATCGCGAACTTCGACGACCTGTTCACCCGGTGGCCGCGCCAGGGCCATCTCTCCGCCGATCTCGGCGTCTCGCCGCAGCATCTGCGGATGATGCGGGTGCGCCGATCGGTCCCGGTGCGCTTCTGGCCCCGCTTCGTCGCCGCCGCCGCCCGGCGCGGCATCGCCGGCGTCGACTACGACCTGCTGGTCCGGCTGCACATCCCGGATGAGCCGCGGTGACCCCGCCCGCAACCCGACATGGAGACTTCTATGAGCACCCTGCCGACCCTCGACCAGATCGAGGGCATGCCGATCGCCGCGGTCGCGGCGTTGCCGGCCGAAGCGCTGGCCCAGCTGGTCGACGACCTGGTCGTCCTGGTCGAGCACAGCCGCCGGCTGCAGACGGTGATCGCCGCCGCGCTGGCCCTACGCGCGGGCCGGCCGGCCCCGCAGGTCGCCGGCGGCCATACGGCCGAAGCGATGCGGTGGCTGCGATGAGCGAGCCGCGCGGCAGCTTGCCGCGGCACCGGCCGCACCCGCCGCTGGAGGCGGAGCGGCTGCACCGGATGCGGGAAGCGGCCTGGCAGAGCCAGGGCGTCGTGGTGATCCGGCCGGAGGATGTCGAGGACGACTGGATCCGCCAGGCGATCGTGAACGAGGCGGATCGGCTGTACGGCAAGCGCAAGATGGAGCCGTGACCGTGGCGGCCGCCGGCCGATCGGATCCGAGACCATGCCTTGCGGGATCATACAGGGCGCGCCGAGGCGGGCAGGGCGGCCCGGCATCAGGCAGCGGCGCCGGCCGGCGTATCGAGGAGCAGCTCCGACACGGCCCGGATGATGCGATCCGGTCGGGCCGTCGAGCCGGCCGGCAATCCTTCGCCCGTACCGTCGACCCAGATCGCATGGATGCCCAGGCGCTGCGGCGCCGTCACCTCCCATTCCAGGTTGTCGCCGACCATCCAGGCCTCACCGGGGGCGACCCCCAGCGCCTGCAGGGCATGGTGGTAGGCCCGCTCCTCCGGCTTGCCGAAGCCATGCTCGCCCTCGATCTGGATATGGTCGAACCGATGGGCCAGGTCGAAGCGCGCGATCTTGGCACGCTGGACCTCGGCCGCGCCGTTGGTGACCAGCGCCAGCCGGATGCCGCGCGCCCGGAAACCGTCGACCACGGCGTGGGCGTCGGGGAACAGGCGCATCTGCTCGTCGCGATAGGCCGTGAATCGATCGGCAAGGCGGTGGAGGACATCGGCGGCGGGCGCCGGTCGGCCGGCGGCGGCGAGGCTGTCGAAGGCGCCGGCCGCGATCACCCGCCGGGCCTCGCCGATCCGCTGGCGCCAGATCCGGTGGCGCTCCGCATCCGCCCAGAAGCCGCGGGCGAAGGCGGCGACCGCAGCGGCGACCTCGGCGGGGGACCAGGGGGCCAGCGCTTCGGAGAATTCGGCGGCGACGGCGATCCAGGCGGCCTCGGGCCGGCCATAGGCGGAGATCAACGTCTCGTCGAGGTCGAACAGGATGGCGCGCGGAAGCGGCATGGCGTGTCTACCGGTCTCCGGATCGAGAGACTGCATTTGCGCCGCGCCGGCCGTCCCGCGCAAGCATCCCGGCCGGATGGCCGGCCGCCTCGCGGTCAGGGCCGCGGCGGTTTCGCCCGCGGCGCCGGGTGGCTCCGGGCGGGGCGGTGGGGACGGTCCTCCTCGATCCGGATGTGCCGGTCCTGCGCGTCCGGCCGGCGGATCGAGGAGGCGAAGCGGCCGGCGGCATGGCGGGCGATCTCGACCCGGCTCTGCCGCTCGGCGATCTCGATCCGGCCGATCTCGGCCTTGGTGACATGGCCGCGGCGGCACAGGAAGGGCAGCAGCCAGCGCGGATCGGCGTTGTTGGCGCGGCCGACATTCATCCGGAACCAGACCGATTCACCGTCACCCTCGCGGGCCGGGCCGCCCTCCCGGGCGGGACGGGGCGGACGCCGATCGGCCGAGGCGGGCCGCCGCTCGGGCGGCGGCGACAGCTCCTCGGGCGCGGGAAGGAGGCTTCGATGCAGACGGATCAGGGCGACCGCGAGATCCTCCGGGCTGCGCTCGGCCAGCAGGGCGCGGGCGGCGGAAAGATCCTCCTCCGTCGCCGGTTCGGCCAGGACCGTGTCCTGGGCCAGCCGCGCCTGGTCGCGGGCGCGGATCTCGTCCGCCGCGGGCGGCGGCGACCAGGCCGCCTCGACCCGGGCGGCGCCGAGCAGCCGTTCGGCTTGGTGACGGCGATTGTACGGCACCAGCACGACGCTGACGCCCTTGCGCCCGGCCCGGCCGGTGCGGCCGCTGCGATGCTGCAGGACCTGCGCGTCATGCGGCAGCTCGGCATGGATGACCAGGCCGAGATCCGGCAGGTCGAGCCCGCGCGCCGCGACATCGGTGGCGACGCAGACCCGCGCCCGGCCGTCGCGCAGCGCCTGCAGCGCCCGGTTGCGCTCGACCTGGCTCAGCTCGCCCGACAGCGCCGCCACGGCAAAGCCGCGCTCGAGCAGGTTGCCCTGCAGGCGGCGGACCGCCTCGCGGGTCGAGCAGAACACGATGGCGCCGCGCGCCTCGAAGAAGCGCAGGATGTTGACCACGGCGCGCTCCGCCTCGTGCGGCGCGACCGGCATGGCCCGGTACTCGATGTCGCGATGCGGCTCGTCGCGCGACGACATGGCGATGCGCCGGGCGTCGGTCTGGTAGCGCCGGGCGAGGGCGGTGATCTCCCTCGGCAGCGTGGCCGAGAACAGCAGGGTCCGGCGCTCCGCCGGGGCAGCGTCGAGGATCGCCTCGAGATCCTCGCGGAAGCCGAGGTCGAGCATCTCGTCGGCCTCGTCCAGCACCACGGCGCGCAACCCCGAGAGGTCGAGCTGCCCGCGCTCGATATGGTCGCGCAGCCGCCCGGGCGTGCCGACGACGATGTGGCAGCCCGCGGCCAGCAGGCGCTGCTCGCGCCGGGCGTCCATGCCGCCGACGCAGGCCAGAACGCGGCCCCCGGCCGGCTGGTAGAGCCAATCCAGCTCGCGCTGCACCTGCAGCGCCAGCTCGCGGGTCGGGGCGATCACCAGGGCGAGCGGCGCCGCGCCCGGCCCGAGGCGTTCAGCATCGCCGAGCAGCGCGCCGCCGAGGGCCAGGCCATAGGCCACCGTCTTGCCCGAGCCGGTCTGGGCCGAGACCAGCAGGTCGCACTCCGCGTTCTCGGGCTGGAGCACCGCGGCCTGGACCGGCGTGGGTTCGGCATAGCCGCGCTCGGACAGGGCGCGCAGCAGGCTGGCGGGGGCGGGGGAAAACGGCATGTCGCACGAGACCCTTGGTTCGAGCCGTGGCGGACACTGCTCCTTGCGGGGAAATCCCGATCTTCTGCAATGCCGGCAACCGGCGGCCGCATCGCTGCGGGCCGGTCCAACGCACGAGATCTCCGGATCGTCGCGGGCATCGATACGCGACCCGGGCGCCGCGCACAAGGGCTGCGCTGCCGTCGGGATGCGACGGTTTCGCCCTGCCGCTCCTCGATCAGCGAGGACGTCATGGCCATTCCTCCGATGGCCGAGGTCCGGCTCGGGCCGTCGCGGACGCGGCTGATCGGCCATGACGCGCGCGACTCGCGCGCTCATACCGCTTGCAAAAGCGGGGCGTTCCCTCTAGGAAACCTGCGGCGTTTCGGGCCATCGGGGCGTAGCGCAGTCTGGTAGCGCGCCTGCTTTGGGAGCAGGATGTCGGGAGTTCGAATCTCTCCGCCCCGACCATCCCGATAGAACACAGAGGGTCGGCCGAGGCATGCAGGCGCGCATCTATCGTCGTTCCAAATCCGCGATGCAGAGCGGTCGGGGCAAGGTCCATGACTGGGTCCTGGAATACGAGCTCGCGACGCCGCGCCGGCCGGAGCCCCTGATGGGCTGGGTCGCCTCGGGCGACACGCTGAACCAGGTGCAGCTGACCTTCCCGAGCAAGGAGGAGGCGATCGCCTTCGCCGAGCGCAAGAGCCTGGGCTACTCCGTGCTGCCGGAGCAGGAGCGCCGGGTGGTGCCGCGCAACTACGCCGACAATTTCCGCCCGCGGCCGCGCTGAGCGCAGCCGCAGGATACGGCCCCGTAGCTCAGTTGGATAGAGCACCCGCCTTCTAAGCGGACGGTCGCTGGTTCGAGTCCAGCCGGGGTCGCCATCCTCTTGTGCTGCCGCGAAACCTCACGGTGGCTGCCATCGTCCAGTATCGAACGTGATCGGCACGCCTTCGAAGCCGAAGACGACCGAGCAGTCCGGGGCGAAGCGGAGCCGGTCGTCCTCGACCCGGAAGTCCGGAAGGCGTTCGAGGATCGCCTGCAGACACACGGCGATCTCCATGCGGGCGAGATGCATGCCGAGGCATTTGTGGCCGCCGGCGCCGAATGAGAGGTGCGGATTCGGCTGGCGGCGGAACTCGACCTCGAATGGGGAGGGGAAGCGCTCCTCGTCGAAATTGCCGCCGTGCCAGAGCAGCAGGACCTTGTCTCCCTTCCGCAGCCGCACGCCGTGCAGCTCGGTGTCGGCCATGACCGTCCGGCCCATGGCCATCTGGGCGGGGAAGACGCGCAGGAACTCGTCGACGGCGCCGGGCAGCGCCTCCGGCGCATCGATCAGCTCCCGCCGGCGGTCCGGATTCTGGCCGAGATAGACGACGGCGGTGCCGATCGAGGCCTGGGTGGTCTCGAAGCCGGCCATCAGCAGCGTGTTGACGATCCGGCCGATCTCGATCTCGCTCAAGGCTCGGCCCTGGAAGCGGGCGTCCAGCAGGCCAGCCAGCAGAGACCCGGGCACGGGCTTGTCGCGGAAGGCCCGGATATCGGTCTCGAGGCGTTTGCCCAGCGCGAGGAAGTCGCGCCAGGCGACGTCGCGGGGCACCAGCCGGTGGACGAAGTTGTGGATCGGTGCCGCATAGGCCTCCCAGCCGTCGGGATCCAGGCCGACGATCCGCAGCATCAAGGCCGAGATCGCCGGCCGGGCCACGTCGCCCACCACGTCCAGGCTGCCAGTCGCCAGCCTGGGCTCGATCCGGTCGAGCACGGATCGGCGGAACTCGGGGGCCCATGCGCGGACGGCGTCCGGGGAGAAATACCGGTTGAGGAGGCGCCGGTATTCCATCGATGCGGGCGGGTCGTAGTGGAACGGGATCAGCGTCGGTGCCGGATGCTCCGGAATCTCGAAGCCGCGTCCGGCCGAGAAGATCTCCGGCCGGCGGACCACCTCCATCAGGTCTTCATATTTGGTGACGACATAGAATCCATCGTGTCTTCGCGAATGGAAGATCGGGCATTCCCGGTGCATGAAGGGAATGAGGTTGTAGATGTCTTCCGTACATTCCGGGGAATGGTGATCGAAGCTGTCGATCCGTGATCGGTAGTGCTCGTCGGATGATCGAGGCTTGATCGGCTTCAGCATCGGCTGTTCCTTCCTCGCGGTACATGCATGGCGGGCTCATGACGGATCTTCGTCCCCGGCCCGCCCGAACGGCGCCAGCTGGTGCGAAATCCGGCGGAGGATCGCGGCACGCTGCTCCTCCAGGAACAGGTGGCCGCCGTCGAGCATCTGCAGCGTGAAGGCGCCGGCAGTGTGCCGGCGCCAGGCCGCGAGATCGTCGAAGCCGACGACCTGGTCGTCCAGCCCGCCGAGGACCGTGATCGGGCAGTCGAGCGGCGGCTCGGGCGGGAAGGGCAGGGACTCGTTCAGCTCGCTGTCGGCACGGAAGACGTGCAGGACACGGCGCAGCGCCTCGGGGTTGCCGCGGATCGTCGCCGGGACCTCGATCATGCCCGAGACATAGTCCAGGAACTCCGGGTCGCCCAGGCGATAGGGCGGAGGCTCCGGCGTGGGAACCCGGCCGGGCTCCTGGGTCGCCGCCAGGATCAGGGCGCAGGGCTGGGCCAGCCCCTTGCGGCGGAGATGGCGGGCGACGGCGAAGGCGGTGCGCCCGCCCAGGCAGTAGCCGAAGAAGGCGAAGGGCATGTCGCCCTGCATCGCGGCCAGCCCCTCGAACGCCTTGCAGAGCGGATCGATGCGGCGGATCGGCTCCTCCGCCAGCCGGGTCTCGCGCCCGGGCAGCTGGACCGCGCAGAGCTCGATCCGCGGATCGAGATGCCGCGCCCAGGCGGTGTAGGCGCTGGCGCCGCCGCCGCCATAGGGAAAGCAGTAGAGGCGGAGGGCCGGCGCCGGATGGATCCTCGGCCGCACCAGCCAGGGTGTCGCCGGCAGGGCCGAGGGACCGTCCGCCGGGGCCGCAGCCCTGTCCTGCCACCGGTGCAGCATCGGGAGGCCGCCGTCGAGATAGGCGCGGCGGCAAGCGCCCCGCGCCAGCTTGCCGCTGGTGGTCCGCGCCAGGAGGCCCGGCCGGACCAGCCCGAGCGCCGCCAGCGGCACGTCATGTGCTGCGCTCACGGCCCGGCGGATGGCGGCGCCGACTGCATCCAGATCAGGCGGTCCGCCGCGACGCTCGATCTCGGCGATCATGACCGGCCGCTCGACGCCGTCCAGGGTGACGGCGAAGGCCGCGGCCTGGACGATGGCGGGGTGGCTCGCCTGGGCGGTCCACTCCAGATCCTGCGGCGCGACGTTGCGGCCGTCGACGATGATCAAGTCCTTGCTGCGGCCGCTGATGAACAGCTCGCCCCCGTGCAGGAAGCCGAGGTCTCCGGTGCGCAGGAAGGCCCGGCCGGGCGCCTGCGGCAGCGTCGCGCCGAAGGTCTCGCGCGTCTCGTCCTCGCGGCCCCAATAGCCGGAGGCGAGGCCGGGGCCGCTGGCCCAGATCTCGCCGACCCTGCCGGCCCCGGCTTCTTCGCCGCGGTCGTCGACGATGCGGATCTCCGTGTCGGAGGCAGGGACGCCGCAGCCGACCAGGCGGCGCGCCGGCGTGACCCGGTCGGCGGGTCGCACCTCTCCCCGTTCCAGAGCCGCGGCGTCGAAATCGACCGCCCGCACCCCCTGGCCCGATCGCGCGCCGGAAAGGAAGAGGGTCGCTTCGGCCAGGCCATATCCGGGACGGAAGCCGGCGGGCAGGAAGCCGCTCGGCGCGAAAGCTTCGGCGAAGCGGTCCAGCGCGGCGGCGTGCACCATCTCGGCGCCGCAGAAGGCGATGCGCCAGCGCGACAGGTCGAAGGTGCCGCGCAGCGTCTCCGGCACCCGGTCGACGCAGTGCTGGTAGGCGAAGCTCGGGCCGCCGCAGACAGTGCCGCCGTAGCGCCCGACCGCCGCCAGCCAGCGCTCCGGCCGCTGCACGAAGGTCAACGGCGACATCAGGGTGGTCGCAGCGCCGATGTAGATCGGCAGCAGCAGCGTCGCCACCAGACCCATGTCGTGATAGAGCGGCAGCCAATTCACCCCGGCGCTCGACGGGCCCAGCTCATACGCCCTGCGGAGCTGGTCGAGATTGGCGAGCAGGGCGCGCTGGCGCACCATCACGCCCTTCGGGTTGCCGGTGGTCCCCGAAGTGTATTGCAAATGGGCCAGCGGATTCTCCTCATCCGGGGACACCACCGCGTGGCCGCCTTCCTCCGCGAGGGACTCGCTGGCCAGGATGGATGGCCCGGGTATCCGCGACCCTGTCCAGCGGCTGATCTGGTCATGGGTGAGGAGCAGCAGCCGGGCTCCGGCGTCCTGGGCAATGCGGTCGAGCCGCGCCTGATCCCGAGGACGGGGCGGGGCGACGGGAATGGCCACCATGCCGGCGTAGAGGCAGCCGAAGAAGGCCTCGACGAATGCGAGGCCGGGCTCATGCGCGAGAATGACGCGATCGCCGGGGGCGGCTCGCTTCAGCAATGCCGCGGCGACGGCGCCGGCACGGCGATCGAGCCGCGCATAGCTCAATGTCTCGAGCTGTTCCTGACCGTCGGGATAGCTGAGGAAGGAGACGGCCGGCGCATCGGGGCTGCTTCGCCCCCGAAGCCGCAGGATGCCTTGGATGGTTGCGGCATCGGTTGCCGGCCCGGCGATGGACGCGAGGTCATCCATGGCCGCTGTCCCGGGCATCGGCGGCTGGTGGCCCGAACAGTCGCTGCGTCAGCAGCCGGATGCTCGGGTGTTCCCAGAGCAGCACCGGATCGACCGCTCGCGAGAGATAGGTCTCCAGATCGGCGGTCAGCGCGATGGCCTGGCGCGACGTCAGGCCAAGGTTGATCAGATGCTCGTCGATATCGACGCTGGCCGGCGAGATTTCGAGGATTCCGGCGATCCGGGCCGCGAGCCACTGCTGGACTTCCTCAATCGACCTGTCTGTCATGCGATCCTCTTTGCTGTCTTTCCAGCAATGGCGTGAGAATGCTGCCGTTGAGCGACGCACATCGGACGTGGCGTCCGGCATTGACCGCTCGCGCGATGGCCTACACGCGCAGCTCCGTGTCCAAGGTGGCGACGACTTCCTCGCCTCGGATCACCCGAGAGGCGAAGATGCCCCTCGCACCGCTGTTCCGAAGTCCTTCCGGCTCGCCGAAGGCAGAGTGGGGCGGCTGAACAGCGATGCGCTCGCAAATTGTCGGAATATCCAACCTCTGCACGAATTCACCTCCGCGATGAAGTCATTGCACGGCCTGTCGGTGCTAACCCTTTATTATCGACGGCGCACGATGGTGCTTCTTGGGCGGCTTAAAAACTAGTTATTGTTTGATTCCGATTAACAGTAATGTGGATTGAATTATGTATCAATATCTATAATTATTCAGTAATGTTTTGAAATTTGTGCTGAAAATTAAATATCATGCGGTGTATTTCCTTAAAGTCCGGGCGCTCGCGGTCGATGGGGCGAGTGATGCCTTGATTTCGGGCTCGATGTCATCTGTTGGGATCCGGTAGCGGCGGTCGGCGTCTATTGGGCGGTAGCGCGTCTGCCCACCCCGTCGGAGGAACGCTCGTTGTTGACGATCCTCCTGCGCCGCGGTCGCGGCGATCCGCAACCGGCTGACGCGACCGTTTGAGAATGACCACGCCGAGTTCGAGGCGGTCCTGCCCGGCCTGCGCCGGACCAAGGGTGCTCGGCCGTCGGCGATCAGGCCGCGGCCGCCGCGGGAGTCAGAGCACGAAGTCGCCGGAGACGAGGGCAATGCTGCCGGTGAGCTGGATCTGGAAGTCGGAGACCTTGTCGCCATTGACGTCGCCGGCGATGGTGGTGACGCCGCCGGAGATGGCGTAGCGCAGCTGCCCGGCGACGCCGGTGTAGACGGCGGTGCCGATGAAGCCGAAGGCCTGGTCGCCGGCCGCGCCGGTGCTGGCGTCGATCGCCGACAGGTCGATGCGGTCGCCCTGGGCGTGGCTGAAGTCGGTGATCCGGTCCGCCCCGGCCCCGACCGGGCTCTGCGCCGTGCTGCTGGTGACGAAGCGGTCGAGCCCGGCGCCGCCGGTGAGCGTGTCCTTGCCGCCGGCCCCGGTGAGAATGTCGTTGCCGTTGCTGCCGCTCAGCGTGTTGGCGCCGCTGTCCCCGACCAGGCTGTCATTGCCCAGGCTGCCGGCCAGGTTCTCGATCCCGGTCAGGGTGTCGCCCTGCGCTTCGCCGCCGCTGCCGAGGCCGGTGACGAGGCTGACCACGACCCCGGTCGCGCTGCCGTAGTAGCTGGCGGTGCCGGCGCCGCCGTCGAGGTCGTCGGCCCCGGCGCCGCCGCGGAGGATGTCGTCGCCGTCGCCGCCGTAGAGCGCGTCATCGCCGTTGAGACCGTTGAGCACATCGTCGCCGCCGAGGCCGTTGATCTCGTCGGCGACCGAGTTGTGGCCGTAGAGCGCGTCGGCGCCCTCGTCGCCGGTCACCACCCCGTCGCGCGGATCGATGATCTGGATCCGGATCTCGTCGGTGGCGGAGCTGCGCCATTCCACCACCAGCCGGCCGTCGGCAAGGGCCGCGACATGCGGGTTGAACTGGCCGCTCGCGCCGTCGGTGCCGGTGTTGACGGTGAACTGGCTGCCGACCCGCTGGCCGAAGGCGTCGAAGACCTGGCCGACGATGTTGTAGTCGGCGCTGTTGACGCCCGAGGAGCTGTCGGACCAGACGGCGACGAAGCCACCATCCGGCAGGGCGACCAGATCGGGGAAGGCCTGGTGGTTCTTGAAGGTCGAATTGACCACGAACTCGGTGCCGACCTCGCCGCCGGCGGAGTTGTAGATCTGGGCGTGCACGCTGACGCCGCTGCGGTCCTCCAGCGCGGTCGAGAACTCGTACCAGGCGATGACGAAGCCGCCATTGGCCAGCCCGATCACGACGGCCGGGTGGTCGCCCGCAGCGCCGACGCCCGCCGTGTTGTTGACCTGGAGCGAGCCGGTGACGGCGGTGCCGTTCGATTCGAACACCCGATACCGGTAGTTGTGGCCGCCGTTGTGGTCGACCCAGGTGACGACATA
This sequence comes from Inquilinus sp. NPDC058860, assembly GCF_042743185.1. Lineage (NCBI taxonomy): Bacteria > Pseudomonadati > Pseudomonadota > Alphaproteobacteria > Rhodospirillales > Rhodospirillaceae > Inquilinus > Inquilinus sp. NPDC058860. The sequence continues at coordinate 85,658 of NZ_JBHYMS010000010.1, forward strand.
GCGGGTGCCGCCGGCAATCTCGGCGATCGACGGCGCTTCCTGGATGCCGGTCGTCAGGTCGTTGTTGACGGTGTCGAAGCCGATGCGGATGTCGCCGCCGGACACGTAGACATGGCGGTAGTCGATGGCATCGGACGAGGTGATCGCCCCTTGCTCCTCACCGGCGGCGTTGGCCCACCCGTGTCCGATCATGAAGGCGCCGTCGGCGTCATACCGGTTCACCCAGGCATTGCCGTCGCCGGTGGCGCTGGTGAAGGCGACGGCGAAGCCCCCTTCCGCCAGTCCGACGACCTGCGGCTCACGGTAGGCCGTGCCAGCGCCTTCGCTGACGACCAAGATCTCGGTGCCGACCGGGTTGCCGGACGCGTCGAAACGCTGGGCCACGACACGCTGGGGCACGCTGTCGTCCTGCCACACCACGACATAGCCGCCATCCGCGAGGCCGGCGACATCCGCCTCCCGGATGTTGGAGTTGAACGTCGTTCCGACCACCCGCTCGCCGCCCCATTTCCGCACCGGCATGACAACCTCCCCCGTTCCACCTTTGTGGTGCCCGGCGACCGGCCGGGCATAGCGGGGTAAACCTGCCGCGAAACGGGGCGCCCGGCATCGCCAGGACGGGAGATGCGCGCTGGACGGATATTGTCTATATTGGTGGGTTTTTTGTCACAATCATTCCGGGCCGCGCTCCGGGCGCCGCGGCCGGGCCCTCAGTCCCGCTTCACCCATTTCACCGGCACCGCCCATTCGACCACCACATCCTCCATCGGCGGGGCGTTGTAGCTGTCGAGGGTGAAGTAGCCGGGGCCGGAGCCGCGGCGCAGCACCTTGACGAAGGTGCGGCCGTCGGCCAGGCGGACCACGACCTCGCGCCCGATCAGCCCGGCGGGGTCCACGGCGGCGTCGGCGCGGCGGTAGTAGATCGTCTCGCGCTCGAGATAGCGGGGGAACATGGAATCGCCCTCGACGATCACCGCCACCGTCATGTCGTCGGCGCCGGGCGGGGCCTCGACCTCGTCGATCCGCTCCGACGACGCGTCGCCGTCGAACAGATGCACCTCGGCGCCGGCGCCGACCTTGCCGACCAGCCGCACCGCGCGGGGCGTGCCCAGCACCTCCAGCTCGCTGGTGCCGAACGCCTCGGCCGCCAGCCGGATATAGTCGGCGGTCAGCCGCCGCTCGCCGCGCTCGAGCTTGATCAGCTGGCCGCGGGAGACGCCCATGGCCTCCGCCGCCTGTTCATGCGTCCAGCCCCGGGCCTGGCGCAGCTGTTTCAGTCCGTTCCCCATTCCGGGTATCTTGAAGGATCGAATCCGCGTTGTCATTCCCCATTTTGGGAAATATTGGCTTGACAATGTTCCCCGGAATGGGGAATTCTTTATCTCATGGTTCTGACCCTTTTGATCCCATCCGGCGGCCGAGCCGGGTGATCCCGCGGCCCGGCGCCGCCGGTTGAATTTCCCTTCCGCAACGGACCGTGGCGGCCCGGCTGACCGCCCTTCCTGTCCGGAGTTCCGTTCATGTCCTGCGCATCCGCGCTCGCCGGCCCGGCGGCCGGCCTCGCCCTCGCCTTGGCCGCCGCCTGTCCGGCCGCCGCCCAGGCGGCCCCCGCCCAGACGGAAAGCCCCTGCGCGCCCTACGAGATCGTCGCCGCGGCGCTGAGCCAGCGCTATCACGAGGCCCCGGTGGCGCGGATGCTGTCCGCCCGCGGCTTCGTCATCGAGATCCTGGCCTCGGCCGACGGGTCCAGCGTCACCGTGCTGGGCATCCAGCCCGGCGGCACCGCCTGCGTGCTGGCGACCGGATCGGCCTTCGACTTCGTCGACCCGGCGGCGACGCCGGCGCCGGGGACGGGCGCCTGATGAGCGACGCTGCCCCGATCCCGCTCAGCGACCGGACCCGGACGCTGTTCACCGTCATCGCCGCCGCGGCGGCGGCGGGGGCGCCGACGCCCTCGGCCCCCGAGCTCGAGGCGGCGCTGCAGGCCGCCGGGCACCGGATTACCGGCAACCCGGGCCTGATCGGCGGCGAGCTGCGGCGGCTGCAGCGCGCCGGCCTGATCACCGTCATCGGCCGCCAGGGCCGGCGCGTGTTCGAGATCGCCGGCACCGGCCAGCGCACGGTCCGGCGCCCCGTCGGGAGCAGCAGCCCGGCGCTGGTCCTGGCCCTGGCCCGGCTGAAGCTGCGGAACCGGGACGCGCAGGCGGGGTGGCCACGGCCGACCCGGGAGAGCGCCGCGGCCTACGACGCGGCGGTGCGGCGCCGGGAATTCGCTCGCCACGAGCACCCCGAGCTGGCCGGCCCGCTGGTCCGGCTCCACCCGCCGGTCCGGCATTCGCCGGCCGGGTGCGCCGCGGCGATGATGGCGGCCTGGTGAGAGACCGCCGGGAATGCGTCGGCGCGGCCGTCTGGAGGCGGTTTCTCCGCTTCCGGTGCTCACGCACCAAATGTGCGCTGCGCTCCGGTTCTCGAAACCACCGCCAGCCGACTCACGCCGGCGCATTCCCGGACGATCTCGGAGACCGTCAGATGCGGGAGGCGGCGGGGCCGCTGAAATGCGCGTCGCGGAAGGCCGCGAAGTCTCGCCGGAACTGCTCCAGCCCATAGGGCTCGGGCGGTTCCGTCGGCGTCCGGCGCATGATCGCGGCCAGGATGCAATCATGCACCCGGCCCAGGCTGCCGCCCTCGCGCGCGATCCGCATGGCGCGGGCGATCCATCCCACCTCCACTGCGGAGGGCCGATGGCCCTCCTGCCAGTTGAGCAGATAGATGCGCAGCCAAGCGTAGATCGCCTCGGCCTGCCGTGGGGACTCCGACATGCGACCTCCGGTCCTCCCTAGAGCAAGAGGACGACCCCGGACGTTGTTCCCGATCAAAGAGATGAGGCGGCATGCAGCCGCCTCCATCGCGATGTCTCGAACCGGCAGAGGACATATGATGGCGCGACACAGGATCCGACGCGGGCGGACGGCCGCGGCCGGGGAGGAGATGCGGGAGACGCCGGAGCGGGCCCGGCACGCGGCCGGGATCGTCGGCCGGCCGGCAGGCACCGCGATCGGCGCACCGGTCGGCCGCCTGGTGCAGGCGCCGATCGACCGGCTGGCGGCGCGCGGCTCGATCAGCCCGCGCATGCATTCGGCCGGACAGCAGCTGCGCCGCCAGTTCGAGATCGGCGTGCTTGGGGTGCAGGACCGCGGCAGCGGGTTGCCGCCCGGGATCCGCGGCACCCGCCTGGTGCTGACCCCGGGCGAGACGCAGCTCGGGATGCTGCGCGCCTACAGGGCGGCGCTGCGACGTCTCGGCCCCCATGTCGGGGCGGTGGTGGAGGCGGTGTGCTGCCACGAGCAGGACGTGGTGGAGGTTTCGGCCAGGCAGGGGCGCAGCCGCGACAAGGTGATGGGCGTGCTGGAGGACGGGCTGAAGACGCTGGCCGACCACTACCACCTGACCGGCCGGGACGACCCGGCGCCGGGAGGGGGCGAGGCGGGAGCGCGGCGGGGGGCCCGGCCGCGAGCGGTGGGGGTGCCGTGACCGGCGCCGTCGCGTCCGCTCCGTCGCCGCGCGGCGCGAGCGCCTTGCTCGAACGCGATACAGCCCGGGCAATCGGGTGAAGAGACGGAAACTCACAGTGCCTGTTATTTTGTTGCCATTGCCGCGCTGGCGTTCAAGTTTAGGTCAAGCACCAGTCGGGTTGGTCGAAGATGTCGCCAGGGGGATGGAAGGCACTCGGGCAGTGGGGTGAAGACGCAGCTCGCATCGAACCGCTCGCCGGCGGCGTTGCCAACGACGTGTGGAGCGTGCGCGTCCACGGGCAGCTCGCGGTCGGTCGTCTCGGTGCCAGGAGCGACGCCGATCTCGCGTGGGAGACCGAGCTCCTTCAACACCTCGACCGTGCAGGCCTGACCGTGCCGGTGCCGATCCCGACGACGGCCGGCCGGCTGTTCGCGGACGGCCTGGTGGTGATGACATATGTGGAGGGCGGACCGCCCGAGACGGAGGCCGACTGGCGTCGCGTGGCCGACACGCTTCGCCGGCTGCATCGGTTGACGCAGGGCTGGCCGCAGCGGCCAGGCTGGCGATCGTCGACCGACCTCCTGCACGCCGAGACCGGGACGAAGATCGACCTCGCCGCGATGCCGCCCGAGGGCGTTGCCCGATGCCGGGCGGCGTGGGCGCGGCTCATCGGACGTCGGACATGCGTCGTCCATGGCGACCCCAATCCGCGCAACATCCGCATGACCGCGGATCGGGTCGCGCTGATCGACTGGGACGAGTCGCATGTCGACGTCCCGGACCTCGACCTGGTGCTGCCCCACAACGCCGCCGGTCTCGACGGCGGCGCGCATGACATCGCCGCGCAAGCGTCGGCCGCATGGGAAGCCGCCGTCTGCTGGGACGACGAGTACTCGATCAAGCGGCTTGCCGAAGTCCGGGCGGTCTGAGCAGCGGCAGCGAGAGGCCGCACCGAATGCCGGATCCTCCGGCGCCGCCGCTCAACCGACGGGGTCTGTTGGCGTCATCGTGTTTTCCGGGCCGACGCGGCGAGCACTGTGGAGGCCAAGCGTCTCACCCAAGGTCTAGGGTGACTTTCCGGAAGGCGTGGAACGACCGGTAGGCCAGGTGGAAAGCGCCTGCTCGGCAACGGCCTCCAGCATGTCGCGGCTGAAGCCGGCTTTGGCCTGCACCGCCATGCCGTGAGTGACAGCCATCACGAAGGCCGCAAGGGCATCGGGTTTGGCCGTCTCCGGCAAGTCGGCCTCGGCCTTCGCCCGTTCGAAGCGGTCACGGAGCTGCGCCTGAGCAGCCGCGCGAAACTCTATCAGCGCTTGCCGCACAGGTTCCGCTTCATCCGATCCCGCCAGGGCCCCATTGATCCCGAAGCACCCCGGATGGTCGGGATAGCGTGTGTTGAGGTCGGCTGCATTGTACAGGATATGCGCAGCGACCTGGCGCGCCGTGGGCAATTGAAGCGCCTCCGGAACGTAGCCCAGATATCGCTCGGTATAGCGAGCCAGAGTTCGGCGGAAGAGCGCTTCCTTGTTGCCGAACGCGGAATAGAGGGCGGGTCGCTCGACGCCGGCAGCCTCGGTCAGGTCGGCGTAGGACGCGCCCTCGTAGCCCTTGCGCCAGAAGACGCAGAGCGCGGCGTCGAGCGCTTTCTCCACGTCGAATTCGCGGCGGCGCCCCATCAGCCCAGCCCGGTTTTTTTCATAATGGACGTTACTAAACCGCTTGACAGCCCTTGTCCAGATTTCATACCAAGCGTTACCGTAACATTCGTTACGAAAAGAGGCGGTCGCTCGCCGGGGTCGGGCAGCGCCCCTGATCGCATACCGAAAGGGTTCTCATGTCGAACATGTTGAAGGGCAAGGTCGCCCTCGTGACCGGCGGCTCGCGCGGGCTCGGCGCCGCCGTGGCGGAAGTCCTTGCCGACCAGGGGGCGGACGTCGCGATCAGCTATGTCGCGTCGGCCGGGAAGGCCGAGGCCGTGGTCGAGACGCTGAAGGCGAAGGGCGTCCGGGCCCTCGCGATCCGGAGCGACCAGGCCGACACGGCCGCGGCCAAGCCGCTGGTCGACACCGTGGTGGCGCATTTCGGCAAGCTCGACATCCTCGTCAACAACGCGGCGATCGCCGTGCAGGGCAGGACGGTCGACGATCCCGACCTCGACACGGTCAATCTCGATCGCCAGTGGCAGATCAACGTCATGGGCGCGGTGGCGACCACGCGTGCGGCAGCGCCGGTGCTGCCGGATGGCGGCCGGATCATCTTCATCGGCTCCCTCCTGGGCAGCCGCATCCCGTTCGCCGGCGTCGCCGACTATGCGGGAACCAAGGCGGCCATCGCCGGATATGCGAGGGGCGTCGCCCGCGATCTCGGCCGACGCAACATCACGGTCAACGTCATCCAGCCCGGCATCATGCCGACCGACATGGCGGCGGAGGTGCGCGACAAGCTGCCCGACTCGCTCATGGACCTGCACCCCATCCGCCGGATCGCGACGCTCGAGGAGGTGTCGGCCATCGCCTGTTTCCTGGCAGGACCGAACGCGGGCTACGTCACCGGCGGCGTGGTCGACGTGGCCGGCGGCCTGCAAGTCTGACAGACGTCTGGACATGCGCCTGGCGCGGCCGTTTGACGGGGGGCTCGAAGCTTCCGGTGCTCATCCGCTGCGCTCCGGTTCTCGAAACCACCGCCAGCCGACTCGCGCCGGCGCATTTCCGAACGGTCTCTGGGCGTCGAAGGTCAGCCCGAAGGTGAAGCTCCTGCACCGCCGATCGATGCGCGCATTGTTCCGCCAGGGGGGCGACGGTACGCTGCCGGATGGGCGGATCGAAGCCGGTCATCGAATTCGCGATCGAGGTTTTCGTGCGCGGCCACAGCGCCGGCAAGAGCCTCGTCTTTCCCTACGAGGCCAGCCGCGTCGGGCCTCTGTGGCTGATGCGCGACGCGCCGCGGAAGAGCCCCCGCGATTATCGCAAGGAGGAGTGGATCGCGCACGGCGTCGATCCCGCAGAGGTGGATGCGACGGCGCGGCGGCATGCGCGCGGGCGCTTTTTCGTCTGCGCCATGATCCCGGACGGCGAGCCGGACGGGGCCGTGCGAAGCGCATACAAGGCCCTGGGCTACCGGCTGCTCGGGACGGAGGGCTTCTTCGTCCAGGCGCTGGACCGGATCCCCATGCCGCCATCGCCCGTCCCGATCGAACGCGTGCGCACGCCCGGGCTGGCGTCGCGGCTGGGGACGGCCACCCGCACCCGGCCGATGCCGGACAGCCTGCTCGGCGACGGCGCCCCGTTCCGGCAGTATGTGGCGCTGGACGGGGAGGACATCGTCGGGCGGGTGCGGAGCGTGGATGCGGCGGGGGCGACATGGTGCGCGGACATGCATGTCGCGCCCTCGCACCGCCGCCGCGGCATCGGCCGGGCGCTGCTGTCGAGGATGCTGCAGGACGACAAGGCCCGCGGATCGAAAGCCTCGGTGCTGACCGCGAGCCATGCGGGGGCTCTCCTGTATCCCGGCATGGGATACGAGCGGATCGGGACGCTGTTCGTGTTCGCGCCGGACAGAGAGTCCCGCTAGCCCGGCGGCGTTCTCGTCCATCGTGTTCGCTTTTTGTTCTTGACGCGATGCCGCATCGCGTGGCATAGTTCAGGCACAGTCGAAGAGTTGCGCCTGCCCGGCACCGCCGCGGCGGGCGCTTTCGTTCCGGCAACCGGATGGGAGCGTGGGGCGGCATGGCGAAGACTCCGATCAAACCGAACCGAAGGCAGCGTCGCTTCGCCTGGTTGTCCGCTTCGGTCCCTTAGCGCTATCGCCACAAGGACCAGGCGGCCTCGCGATGGCGCTTGATCGCGTCGCGCAGGGCCGCCGGGCCCGGCCCCTCGCGGAGGACGGCGCGCGAGACGACCGGGAGGACTCTTTCGCGCGCCGAGCGGAACTTCGTCGCCACGTCCGTCATCGCCGCGCCCTGCGGGCCGATGCCGGGCGCCAGGATCAGCGATTGCGGCAGCCGGTCGACCAGGGCGGCCTCGGCCGGCTCGACCGTCGCGCCCACCACGGCGCCCAGCGGGCCGATGCCCGGCCCGCGGGCCGCGTTCCAGGCGGTGATCCCGTCCGCCAGGGCCTCGGCCACCGTGCGGCCGTCGGGATGGCGGGCCGCCTGCAGCGCGCGGCCTTCCGGGTTCGAGGACCGGACCACGACGAACACGCCGGTCCCGGTCGCCGCGGCGCGGTCGAAGACGGGCCGCAGCGCGTCGAAGCCGAGATAGGCGCTGACGGTCAGGGCGTCGCCGCCGAAGCCGCTGCCGGCCCCCAGCATGGCGGCGGCGTAGCCCGCCATGGTTCCGCCGACATCGCCGCGCTTGGCGTCGACCAGGCACAGCGCCCCGCGGCTGCGGATCTGGGCGTTGACGGCGGCCAGCTCGGCCATGCCGGCCGGGCCGAAGCGCTCGAAGAAACCGGATTGCGGCTTGATCACGGCGACCAGCCCGTCCGCCGCCTCCAGCACCCGTCCGCAGAAGCTGCGCAGCCCGGCCGGATCGTCGGCGAGGCCCCAGTGCCGCAACAGCTCCGGCGACGGGTCGAGGCCGAGGCAGAGCGGCGATCGGTGGGTCGAGAGGTCGGCGAAACGCTCGGCGAAGCTGGCCATCGGTGCGGCTCCTGCAAGGGAAGACCCGGATGTGATCGGGCCTTGGCCTTTGCGCGTCCATCGACTAAGCCGGTCGAGGATGTGAGCTGAGGTCACATGGTCAGACGACGGCTGCCATCGCTGAAAGCCCTGCAGGCCTTCGAGGCCTTTGCCCGCGCGGGCTCGATGGTGCGCGCGGCCGAGGAGCTCTGCGTCACCCATGGCGCCGTCAGCCGCCAGATCAAGGCGCTGGAGCGGCAGCTGGGCGCGACGCTGCTGACCGGCCCGCGTCACGGCCTGGCCTTCACCCCGGCGGGGCGGGAGCTCGCCGCCTGCCTGGGAGCGGCGTTCGACCAGATCGCGGCGGGGCTGCCCGGGGCCGGGGTGGGAGAGGAGCTGGTGGTCTCCTCGCCGGGCACCTTCGCCATGAAATGGCTGATCCCGCGCCTCGCCGGCTTCGTCGAGGCGCATCCCGGCATCCAGGTCCGGATCATCGAGGATGGCGGCCCGGTGGAGTTCGGCCGCGGCGGCGTCCAGGCCGCGATCCGGCCGCATCGCGGCGCGGCGCCGTCCGGCGTGACCGCGACGCCCTTCCTCGCCCATGCCTTCGGCCCGGTGCTGGCCCCCGGGCTGTTCGACAAGGCGGGCCGCGCCGGAGCCCTGCTGCTGCCGCGGCTGCACAGCGAGACCTTCGCCGAAAGCTGGCCCCGATGGGCGGCGGATGCCGGCATCGCCCTGCCGCGGCCGGCGGCCGAACGGTCGTTCGAGCACAATTCCTACATGCTGGAGGCGGCGGCGGCCGGGCTGGGCATCGCGGTCACGGCCTGGGCCTTCGCGCAGTCCGACATCGAGGCCGGACGGCTGGTCGCGCCCTGGGGATTCCGCCCCCTGGCCACGAGGTTCACCTGCCTGCGGCCGTCGCTCGCGAGCCACCCGGCAGCGGAGCTGCTGGCCCGCTGGCTGGTCACGGAAGGCCGCAGGGCCAAGCCGCCGCCGGCGCCGCTCTAAGTCCGGCTGAGGACACCCCGGAGCGGCCGGGGCTGGCGGTCGGGGTCGAGCGCGAGGACGAAGAGGCCGGCATAGCGCAGCTTCCGGCGCGCGCCCGCGCCGAGGAACCGGCGGAGCTGATCGACGAAGCCGGCGTCCCGCCACGCGGCCTGCCGCTGGAGCGTGCGAAACGAGGCGAGGTCGCCCTCTTCCGCCAGTATCGCTTCGATGGCGTCGGGCCCCACAGCGCGAATCAGCTCGTCTTCCAGGTCGCGGTCGCAGACGAAGAAGCCCCCGGCTTCGAGCTCGCTGCGCGACTCGGGCGGCGCGAAGCCGGCCCGCGCCAGCGCACGGCAGAAATGCCGCTCCTCGGCGGCATCGCACAGGCCGCAAACGCGCAGCCCGGCGCCGGCCGGCCCGAAGCGGGCCAGGAAGCTCGACACCGACCGGGCGCCGCCGACCGGCACCACGACCACGCCTTCCGCGGCCAGGTCCCTGGCCTCGAGGCTAGCCAGGGTCTCGACCGCGATCTGATCGCTGATCCCCTCGACCAGCACGATGGACCGGGCATGCCGGGCGCGGTCCAGCGCAGCCGCGGTGGCCCGGAGCGGAGCATCGGCCCCGCTGGCATATCCGGGAACGGAGATCTCCCGGCGACGGCGTCGCGCGCCGCGGCTTCCCGACCGCGCCGGCGCCGGATCTGCGGCTTTCTCGGCCAACCCAGCCACCCCCATGCCTTCCGACAGGCTCCGCAATCGTACAGATCCCGGAGGGCCCTGGCCACGGATGCGGGCCCGCCACACAGCATGTTCGCTTTTTGTTCTTGACGCGATGCCGCATCGCGTGGCATAGTTCAGGCACAGTCGAAGAGTTGCGCCCGTCCGGCACCGCCGCGGCGGGCGCCGTTGTTTCGGAATGAAGGCCGGCGATCCGGGCCGGCTCACGGACCTGATGTCCGCTGCGCGCCGGTTTTCGACACCACCGCCGGTCGACCCACCCCGTATGCAGTCTCGACCGGCCTCGGGAACGGGGTCCGTCCGCGACTCCCATTTCGGTTTTCGGAGGCCGCCTTGTTCCTGGACACGCTGACCAACGTCATCGCCGGGCTGTTCACCGCCAAGGACAAGCTGGCGCATGACCGCTTCGGCCTGGTGCTGCAGGACCGCGGGCAGCTCGACGCCGCCTATCGCGGCGACTGGATCGCCCGCAAGGTGATCGACGTGCCGCCCTTCGACATGACCCGGGAATGGCGGCGCTGGCACGCAGCACCGGACCAGATCGAGGCGATCGAGGCTGAGGAGGCGCGGCTCGGCGTCCAGCGCAAGGTGGCGCGGGCGCTGCGCCTGGCCCGACTCTACGGCGGCGCCGCCCTGGTGCTGGGCGCCGGCGACGGCGACCCGGCGCAGCCGCTGCCGCCGCTCGGCCGCGGGGCCCTGCGCTATCTGCACGTCATGCATCGCTGGGAGATCGCGCCCGGCGAGATCGACCGCGACGTGCTGTCGCCCGGCTTCGGCGAGCCGGGCTGGTACCAGGTCGCGTCGGCTCAGCAGGGGAGCGTGCGGCTGCATCCGAGCCGGGTGGTGCGGCTGCCCGGCGCCGAGCTGCCGGACGGGGCTGGCGCCGACGGCTGGGGCGACAGCGTGCTGCAGGCGATGATGGACGCGATCCGCCAAGCCGGCCTCGCCGCCCAGGGCGTGGCGACGCTGATCCACGAGGCCAAGCTCGACGTCATCCGCATCCCGCAGCTGACGCAGAGCCTGGCGCAGGACGACTACGCCCGGCGGCTGGTGGAGCGCTTCGCCTTGGCGAACACCATGAAGGGTCTCGTAAGCGCCCTGGTGATCGACAAAGAGGAGGAGTGGGACCGCAAACAGCTGAGCTTCGCCCAGCTGCCCGAGGTCATGCAGCAATACCTGCAGATCGCCGCCGGCGCCGCCGACATCCCGGCCACCCGCCTGCTGGGCCAGGCCCCGGCCGGGCTGAACGCCACCGGCGAGAGCGACATCCGCAACTACTACGACCGGATCGCGGCGGAGCAGCGGGTGACGCTGGGACCGGCGCTGCGCCGGCTGGACGAGGCGTTGATCCTGAGCGCGCTCGGCACCCGCCCGCCGGAGATCCGGTTCGAATGGGCGCCGCTGTGGCAGCTGGGGGCGGGGGAGGCGGCGGCGATCGGCAAGACCAAGGCCGAGACCAGCTCGCTCTACGCCGCGTCCGGACTGATCCCGCCCGAGGTGCTGGCCCGGGCCGTCCGCAACCAGATCGTCGAGGACGGCATCTATCCCGGCATCGAGGCCGCCTATGCGGTGGTCGGGGAGGGGGCGGCGGGCGCCTGACAGCCCCTTCGTCTCCCTTCTCTTTTGTCATCACCGGGCTCGACCCGGCAATCCAGTGGCGACCAGTGCCGGTCTCGACATTCTCTGGATCACCGGGTCAAGCCCGGTGATGACAGATGAAGAGCCGCAGCCGCTTTGCTCGCCCCCATTGCAATGGAGATTCCATGCTCATCACCGACACGGTGACGCTGGTCGGCGACCGGCGCACCACGCAGGACGGCTATCTGGTCGCGGCCGCCCGGATCGCCCGCACCGGCGTCCAGACCTACAGCGGCGCCGAGATGGGGCGCAGCGACCTCGCCGCCGTGCGGGTCTGGCGGCCGGAGGAGGAGGTGTTCGCCGCCGATGCCCTGGCGTCGATGGCGCACCGCCCGGTCACGCTCGACCATCCGGCCGAGCCGGTCACGGCGGCGAACTGGAAGGCGCACAGCGTCGGCCAGGTCGGCGGCGAGGTGGCGCGGGACGGCGACTATATCCGCGTGCCGCTGGTGCTGATGGACCGCGCGGCAGTCGACGCCGTCATCGCCGGCAAGCGGCAGCTCAGCGTCGGCTACGCTGCCGAGATCGACTGGACGCCCGGCACCACGCCGGCGGGCGAGGCCTATGACGCCGTGCAGCGCCGGATCCGCGCCAACCATCTGGCCGTGGTCGACGCCGCCCGCGCCGGCCCGGCCTGCCGCATCGGCGACGCCTGGAGCACCGCCGCGCCGATCGCCCCGGCCGCGCCGGCGGACGAGGTCGCGGCGCTGCGGACCGCGCTGGAGGCCAGGGACGGCGAGATCGCCGCCCTGACCGCCCGGCTGCGCGACGCCGAGCTGACCCCGGTGCGGCTGGACGAGGCGGTGGCGGCCCGCGCCGTCCTCCTGGCCGAGGCCCGGCGGATCGGCGGCCAGGGCCTCGCGGTCGACGGCCTCGGCGAGGCCGGGATCCGCCGCGCCGCCGTGGCCGCCCGGATCGGCGACGCCGCCGCCCGCGACATGAGCGACGCCGCGATCGAGGGCGCCTTCCGGGTGCTGGCCGCCCCGGCCGGCCCCGCGCGGCCCGACCCGCTGCGGCAGGTCCTGGCCGGGCGGCAGGTCGCCGGCGATGCCCGGGCCGAGGCGCTGCGCCGGCGCGACGCCCGCCTGGCCCAGGCCTGGCGGAGCACGATCGGTTCCCCCGCGGCCTGATCCGCCGCCCATCGCAGAAAGGAGAGACGGACATGGCCGTCGTGCAGAACAGCTACAGCGAGACCATGCGCCCGGCGACCGCCGGCATGGTCGCCAACCTGACCAATGCCGATGCGGACAGCCGCATCGTCGAGACCGCCGCCGGCATCGGCTTCGGCCTCGCCGTCGGCCAGGGCGGCGCGGCCCGCGGGGCCGTGCTCGGCGCCGCGGCGGCGGCCGGCTTCGTCGGCATTTCGATCCGTGACGTCGTGCTCGACCCGGCCGACGGCGACACCTACCGGCAGGGCGCCAGCATCGCGGTGCTGACCGAGGGCGACATCTGGGTCGTGACCGGCAGCGCCGTCGCGGCGGGGGACAATGTCGTGTTCGAGGCCGCGACCGGCATCCTGTCCAGCCTGCCGGCCGATGCCACCCATTTCGCCATCGCCGGCGCCCGCTGGATGACCGCAGCCGCCGGCAGCGGTCTCGCCGTCCTGCGCCTGGGCGGCGCGCTGCCGTCGGTGTGATCCACAGCTTCCGAACGCCCAGCCCTTCCAAGGAGCCTTCCATGTTCGCATTCGACGCCCAGCAGGCGCTGGGCTTCCTCGTCGCGCAGACCAGCCAGATCGAGGCGCAGGTCTACGAGATCCAGTATCCGGACATCCAGTATCCGGCCCTGGTTCCGGTCGACACCTCGGCCAATCCCTGGGCCAACAGCGTCACCTTCTTCTCCACCGACCGGTTCGGCCAGGCCGAGTGGGTCAGCCACCTGGCCAAGGACATCCCGCTGGCGGATGTCGAGCGCGCGCAACATGACCGGCCGATCGAGATGGCGGCGATCGGGTACCGATACACGCTGCAGGAGCTGGGCCAGGCGATGATGGTGCCGGGCACCAACCTGTCAGCGGACCGGGCGGCGGCGGCCGTCCGCGCCTATGAGGAGTTCATGGACGGCCTCGCCCTGCGCGGCGTGCCGCCGAGCGGCGTCGCCAAGGGCTGGACCGGCCTGATCAACGACCCGAATGTCACCGCGGGCTTCGTCGCCAACGACGGCGCCGGGGCCTCCACCCGCTGGGCGGACAAGACCCCCGAGCAGATCCTGCGCGACGTCAACGCGCTGCTGACCGGCGTCTACGAGGAATCGCTCACGGTTGAGCTGGCGGACACGCTGCTGCTGCCGATCGACCGGTTCACCCTTCTGGCCGACACGCCGCGCAGCGGCTCGAGCGATCTGACCATCCTCGACTATCTGCGGCGCAGCAACACCTATACCGCGATCACCGGCGCGCCCCTGACCATCCGCGCCATGCGCGGGCTGGAGACTGCCGGCGCCGGCAGCACCGCGCGCATGGCCGCCTATCGCCGCGATCCGCAGGTGGTGAGGCTGCACCTGCCGATGCCGCACCAGTTCCTGGCGCCGTCGCAGTCCGGGCCGCTGGCCTTCGACGTGCCGGGCATCTTCCGCACCGGCGGGGTCGAGATCCGGCGGCCGAAGGCCTTCCGCTACGGCGACGGCATCTGACCCGCCTGTCCGATAAGGCGCCCGGGGTGGCCGTCTGGCGGCGGTTTCTGCGCTTCCGGTGCTCACGGACCATAACGTCCGCTGCGCTCCGGTTCTCGAAACCGCCACCAGCCGACTCACCCCGAGCGCATTCTCGAACCGGCTTTGATCTTTCTTCAGGAGAAACGGCCATGCGCGTCACCAACATCTCGCCCGGGCCGCGCTTCCTCCATGCGCAGGGCCGGGTGCGGCTGCTCGAGCCGGGCGAGACTGCCGAGCTCGAGCTGAGCGCGGCGGAGGCTGCCAATGTCCGGCGGCAGGTCGAGGCCGGGGAGCTGGCCTGGGCCGAGCCGCCGGCGGCCGCCGGGCCGAGGGTGGTGCATCGGGGCTTCGGCCGGCACTACATCGTCGGCCCCGGCGGCGAGGACCTGGCCGGCCCGTTGCGGAAGGAGCAGACCGCGGCGGAACTGGCCCGGTGGCTGGGGCAGGAGGGCTGACGATGGACCATCCCATTCCTGCCGATCTCAAGGCCCGCTTTCCGGATTTCGCTACCGTGGCCGACGCCATCGTGCAGGCCGCGCTCAGCGAGGCGGCGCTGCAGATCGGTGATGACTGGGCCAGCGAGGCAGATGCCCGGCTCGGCCGGCTGCTCCTCGCCGCCCATGTCCTGACCCTGGACGGGCAGGGCAGCGGCGCCGAGGCCGCAGCGGCCGCCGCCGGCGGGTTCCGGCGGATGCGCAGCGGCGCGCTGGAACTGGAGCGGCCAGACACGGCCGATGCCGGTCCCGGTGCGCTGGATTCGACCGGCTACGGGCGCCGCTTCCTGGAGCTGATGCGGCGCAACGTGCCGGCCGTGACGGTGGTGTAGCCGCGGAAGGGCGGGTCCTGGAATCGTCGCTTCGGACTTCCCAGTTTCTCTGATAGTGATAGGCGGAGCCAAGTCAGGAGCGGATCATGGGCGCGCCCGCGACCAAGATCGGGAAGCCAAAGAGTGACGGGACCAAGATCGTCTATCCGGCCAAGCCCGGAAAGACGGAAGATCTCGCATCCGTGCGCAAGCGGGTGATGCGCATGACGAAGGACGCGCGTGCCGTCCTCGCCAAATGAGCCGATCTGGCTGACGGCCGACGATCTGATCGAGACCAACAAGGATGAAGTCTCGGAAACCGGAGAACCCCATCTTCTCCGGGACCGCGGGCTTGCGGAGATGGCGGCCCACAGACCCCAGAACATCTACTGATACGAGGGGGAGCGGGACATCGTCCGGTTGGGTCTGCATCTGCTGATGGGTGTCGCCCAGAATCATGCTTGTGAGCAGGGAACAAGCGCACTGCGTTGACGGCGGCGCTCATGTTCATCGAAGCCAACGGATACGCACTGGATCTCGGCGAGGATACCACCTGGCTCGGTGAACTGGTCCTGGCGGTGATCGAGCATTGCGCCGGTCTCGATCAGCTCGAGCAGGCGATCAGGGGCTGCATCGTCGATCCTTCGTAGCCGTAACCATCATCTCACCGCATGTGAAGCAGGGCCGCCTCTCGGGGCGGCCCTGCCCTTTCAGGGAGGCACCATGTCCCTGCTCGACGGCCCTCTCCGGACGGTGTTCGGCGCTGTTTTCGCGCCGCTGCTGCCGGACGGCACCCTGCATGTCGTGGCCAAGGATGCGGATGGCCAAGTGATCCTGCCGCCGACCTTCGCCGATGTGCCGGTCAAGGGCCATCGCGACCAGGCCGGTGACCGGCAGCGGGCCGATTGGGGGATCCCCGATCAGGCGGCGCGGCTGATCGTGCTGCAGGCCGGTGTCGTCGCGGCCCCGACCGTCGACGACGAGATCACCCTGGCCGGCGGCCGGTGGCGGATCGGCTCGGTCGAGCGCGATCCGGCCGGCGCGGCCTGGATCCTTACCGGAGTGCCCGCCCGATGATCCGCATCACCGGGGTCGACCGCCATCTCCGGCGACTGACGCTGCGGACCAAGACCCTCCACCGAGAGGTCGGCAAGGCCGTCGTGGCGGCGGCGAACCTGGTCGCGGCGGAGGCGGCGGCCAGCATCGCCGCCGGCTGGATCAGCGGGCCGGACCATGTCCCGTCCAAGCCGGGCGAGCCGCCGAATGCCGACACCGGCCGGCTGCACGGCGCGATCGACGTCGTGCGCCGGGGCGAGACGGCGGCCGAGGTGGTCTCGGCCGCGCCCTATGCCGCCGACCTCGAATTCGGCACCGCGCGCGTGGCGGCCCGTCCCTATCTTCGGCCGGCCACCGCGAAGAAGCGGCAGGACGCGGTCGCCCTGATCGTCCAAGCCGTCCGCCGAGGCCAGGCGGGCCAATAGGGGCCGCGATGTCGTATCGAGGAGAGATGACCATGCCCTGGTTCCATTTCATGGCCGATTTCGATTTCCGGCCGTCGCGGCGCCTTGTCCTGGCCTACCGGGCGGGAGCGACGCTGCTGGTCCCGGCCGCCGCGGCCGAGGCGGCGGAGGCCGCCGGCGCCGGCCGGCGCGTGGCCAAGCCGGGCCCGCGGGCCGGGGACGATCATGAGCGGCCGTGACCTGTCCGGCCCGCTGCGGCGCGCGGTGGTCGCGGCGCTGCAGGCCGACCCGGGCGTGGCCGCCCTGGCCGGCGGGCGGGTCTATGACCATGTCCCGGCCGCACCGGCCTATCCCTTCCTGCGCTGCACCACCACGATCGCATCACCGTGGGAGGCGACGGGCGGCGTGCAGGGCAGCCTGATCCGGCTGCAGGTCGACGCCTTCGCCAAAGGCTACGGCCGCGCCTCGGCCGAGCCGCTGGCGGCGGCCACGGTCGCGGCGTTGGACGAGGCCGATCTCGCCGTCCCCGACGGCTCGCTGGTGTCGCTGCAATGGCGGCAGACGCGGATGCTCGACGACCCCGCGGAGCAGGGTGTCGTCCACGCCGTGATCGAGTTCGACGGCATCGCGGCGCTGTAGCGCCGCGCCCCATCCATGCCGATGCCCGGCATGCCCGGCCCCGCCCTTGCGCGGGGTCTTTTCGTTCGAGGAGATCCCGATGGCCCAGGCCAAGACCTTCCGCTTTTCCGACGTCATGATCCTGCTCGGCGACGGGGCGACCCCGACCGAGGTCTTCGCCGCGCCCTGCGGCCTGACCGAGCTGGGCATGACCATCGCCACCGACACCAACGAGACCGTGATCCCGGATTGCGACAATCCCGACGACCCGGCCTGGAAGATCACCGACATCACCGCGCTGCAGATGACGCTGAGCGGCCAGGGCGTGCTCGACCGCGTGGCCCGCAAGGCCTGGGAAGACTGGGCCTTCAGCGGCAGCGAGAAGACCGTGCGCTGGGTGTACGACGTCACCGCGGCGGATTTCGGCGGCTACTATCAGGCGCCGGCGATCCTGACCAGCTATCAGGTCACTGCCCAGCGCGGGCAGCGGGCGACGGTGCAGATCGCCATCACCCTGAACGGCAAGCCGGCCTGGACGGCGGCCGTCTGATGCCGGGCCAGCCGAACATCGCCGCCGAGGTCGAGCTGAGATGGGCGGACGGAACCTATCTGTTCGCCCTCAAGCTGAAGCAGATCGAGGAGCTGCAGCGGCTGTGCAGTGCGGGGCTGGGCGAGATCGCCCAGCGCCTGCTGGTCCAGCGGCGCTGGTATGTCGCCGACATCGTCGAGACCATCCGACTGGGCCTGGTCGGCGGCGGCCTGCCGGCGGTGCGGGCGCGGGAGCTGATCGACACCTATGTCGAAGGGCATCCGCTGGCCGATCCGCGCGACCCGTCGAACCCCCTGGCGACGGCGCAGGCGATCATCATGGCCGCTTATTTCGGCGTCGCCGAGGCGGCGGAGGAGCCGGAGGGAAAAGCCGAGGCCGCGGCGGACGACGGGACGGATGGATCGACGTCGCGGCCTTCACCGGGCAGGCGCTCGCGATCGGCCTCTCGCCGCTCGACATCGGCCGCATGAGCCTGGCCGAGTTCCTGCTGGCCGGCCGGGCCTATGCCAGGATTGTGGATCCGGCCGGCGCCCCGGCCACGGCGGCGCCGCCCGACGAAGTCTTCGACGAGATGCTGGCCCGGGCGCGGGAGAGCGGGTTCCTGGCGGGATGAGGGCTTGACGGCGTCGCCGGCCGGCGCGGTCAGCGGCAGAGTTCGCCGACCACGGTGACGCTGTCGTTGATCACCTTCAGCCTGGCGTCGAAATCCCCAGTCAGCGCAGAGGAGACGCCGTCCAACCGGCCGCTCACGGTCTCGATGCCCCGGAAATCGTCATCGACGAACCTCTCGTACTTGGTCCTGAGGGCCAGAATCGCGCCGGCAAGAACCGCCGGTTGCGCCAGGAGCATCTTGCGCTGATCCAGCACCGTCCGTTCGAACGTTGCCGTGTTGTTGAGCAATGTCCTGAGAGTCGCACATTGCTGCGGCGTGGCGGCAGAGGCGGGGATGGCGATCGCCGTCGACAGAATGGCCAGGCAGACGGCGCCGGCACCAGCGAGCCTCTCCCTAAAGTTGATATTCATGAATTTCATCCCCTCAAAATAGAAATTCAGAGTCTCACGAATCCTGTGCGGTGTCGAGCCCGGTTCTTGCGGAGAAGCCATCATGCCCCAGACCGCCGATCAGATCGTCGTCGAGGTCACGGCCGTCACCGGCCCATACAACCAGGCGATGATCCAGGTTGCCAATATCACCATCAACAACATGAAGAAGGCCGAGGATGCGGCGGAGCAGGGCTCCGGCAAGATCGGAAAGGCCCTGGAGACGATTTCCGGGCGAGTGCCCGATCTGATCAGGAACCTGGCCGATGGCCAGAATGCGCTGCACCTGTTTCTGCAGGAAGGGGCGCAGATCCTGCCGATCTTCGGGCCCTGGGGGGTGGTGCTGGGCGGCGCGGTCGGGGCGATCGATGCGATCGCCGCCAGCATGGGAGCGTATGAAACGGCGGCCGATCGTGCCAAGGCGGCCCAGGACGAGTTCAATGCAGCAATCGAGGCCACGAGAGGGAGCTTCAGCGAGCAGGAACAGGACGCCATCGACGCTTCCCGGGCTCTCAGCCTTGTCGAGCGTGGCCTGCTCGGCATCGCCAGGACAAAGGTCGAGGAGGCCGTGAAGGCGCAGGCAGCCACGTTCAAGGATGTGCAAGCCGGTGCGATCGAGGCCGGTCTGGCCATTGCAAATACGATACGGGCCCAGCAGCAGGAACTGGGGCTCGCCACCGATGAGACTAGGCAGAAGGTCCTCGACCTCGCCACCGAGTTGCAGAACCCCAATCTGAGTTCCCGTCAGTACGATGCGATTGTCACCGCGCTCCGCGAGCTGGGACCGGCGGCCGAGCAGACGGGCATCAGCACCGAGAAAGCCGTGACGGCGGCCAGCAATGCCGGCGACGCCGCGGCGAAGCTGGAAGCGAACAATAAGGCGCTCGGCCTTACCCTCGAGCGCATCAACGAGTTGAACACGACCGGTGCCCGGTTGCTGCGGTCCCTTGGCTTCAGCGCGTCCGAGGCAGCGAACGGGATGGAGAGCCTTACCGGGGCAGTCCATGCGTTCATCAGCGAGAGCCTTCGGTCCGTTCGTGCCGGCGAACTCGCCAAAGGGGAGGTTGAGCGCCGTGTGGAGCAGATGGAGGCCGAAGCTGCTGCGACACTCAAGGGCGCAGACGCCAAGAAGGCCTACGACAATCAGCAGCGCATCACGACGGCGCAGCAATCTGCCTTCAATGATGAGCTGGAGAAGAGCGGAAACGTCTTGAAGGCGCTGGCGCTCAGCGAACGGGCCCGGATTGCGACACAGAGGCAGATCGAAGGAGAGGCGACGATCGAGACCCAGCGCAGCGTCCCGACCAGGGCTAAGCGCAGCGTCCCGACCGAGGCTAAGCGCAGCGTCGGCACGAGGAACGAAACATCGGAGAACGACCCGATAGCGGATCTGCAGCGGCAGGCCGGTCTCAACCAGCGGCTGATCGCGGTCTACCAGCTGGGTGCGGACGCCCAGGCGAGGGCGAGAGCCGAGGTCGATGCCCTCAACGCCGCACGACAGCGTGGGCTCGAGCTCGGCACGGCCGAGCACGCCCAGTATGTGCAGCGATACGAGGACGAGGCCGCCCGCAAGCGTCAGACCGACCAGCGGCTGGCGGACTATGCGAAGGCGGACCAGCTGGTCGAGGCCGCCATGACCAGCCAGGAGAAGTACGAGAATACCAAGGCCGAATACGAGAGGCTGCGCCGGGAAGGGGCGCTCACCGACGCCGAATACACGCGGGTGCTGGAGAAGCTGAACCTGGAGAACCAGGGCTATGTCGAGGGCATCCAGGCGATCGGGCAGGCGCTGCAGAACGGCATCCAGGGCGCGACCAGCTTCTCCGACGCCCTGACCAAGGTCGGGATCGCGCTGGCGCAGATGCTGCTGCAGGCGGCGCTGTTCGGCAACGGGCCGCTTGGCAAGGCCTTCGGGAGCCTGACCAAACTGGGCGGCGGCCTGCTCGGCGTCGGCATGGGAGACGCCGGCACGGTCTTCGGCGAGACGGTGACCAATGCCCTGACCGGGACGGGCGGCCTCTACGCCAAGGGCGGGAATCCGCCGGTCGGCATCCCCAGCGTTGTCGGCGAGGCCGGGCCGGAACTGTTCGTCCCGCGCGTGCCGGGCACCATCATCCCGACGCAGATGTCGCAGCGGCTGCTGTCCGGCCGCGACACCGGGGCGGGCCAGCCGATCACCTTCAACATCTCCATGGCCGGCGCCAACGGCGACCGCACCATCGCCGAGATCGCCGCCACGGCGGTGAAGAAGGGCCTGGCCAGCGTGCCCGAGATCAACCGCCAGCATCGGATCCGCTTCGCATGATCATCTACGACTGGCCACAGGTCCTGGTCGCCAATGCCGAGACCTTCCGGATCGACGCACGCACCCGCTCCGGCGGCGAAACCCTTTCCGGACGCGAGCAGGCCGTCGGATCGGGCCTCGGCCGCTGGGTCGCGCAGTTGACCGTGCCGCTGCACACGCCGGCGAAGATCCGCGCCATGCGGTCGCTGCTGGCCCGGCTGGACGGCCGCGCCAACGCCGTCCGCGTCGGGCCTTGCGACTGCCGCAACGGCAACCGGCTGATCCCGGTGACCGGAGACATCCCCTACAGGGACCGGGCGCTCCACAGCGACCGCACCGGCTTCAGGCAGGGCGGCGCCGCGCCGGCCATTTCCGCGGCCCCGAGCGCCGACGGCCTGCAGATCAGGATCTTCAACGGATCGACCGTCCTGCCCGTCCTCGAGGGCTCCTTCCTCGGCATCCGCGGCTATCTCTATGTCGTCGTCGGGGTCTCGCCGAAGCCCGGCGAGGAGGCGCTGCTCGACATCCGCCCGAGGCTGCGGACCGCCGTGGCCGACGGCGATGCGGTCGAATGGTGCCGTGCCCGGGCGCCGATGCGCCTGTCGGCCGATGACGGCGGCGCCTTCGAGCTGCAGTTCGCCCGGACGGGCACGGCGACCCTCGATCTCGTGGAGGTGTGGTGATGCCGCTGTTCCCCGGCACGGTCCGCGCCCAGGCGCAGGGCCAGCACGTGGTCTGTGCCCTGTTCGTGACCTTCGCGTTCAAGCAGGGCGCCCTGCGGGTGTGGGAGGGCGACGGCCCGCTGGACCGCGGCGGCTTCACCTGGCGCGGCATGGGCCACCGGCAGGACGGGGCGGGCAACCCGCTGCAGTCGATCGAGGGGCTGGAGCAGGCGATCAACGGCACCGCGCCGCAGCTCACCCTGACCCTGTCCGGCGTCGACCAGACGGTGGTGACGGCCGCGAAGCAGGATGCCGACGCCGACGAGATCGAGGGACGCGACCTGACGATCTCGATCGGCTTCTTCGACGCGACACGGCCGGGGCTGGTGCCGCTGGACGGCCTTGTGCCGCTGGGCACCTGGATCATGCAGAAGCCGGGCTTCACCGCCACCGGGCCAACCCTGCGCACCATCACGCTGCCCTGCGAGACGCTGTTCGCGCAGCGCAGCCGCGCCCCCTTCGGCATGCTGACCGACCGCGACCAGCAGCGCCGATTCCCGGGTGACCGGGCCCTGGAATTCGTTCCCAAGATGGTGGATCGGACCGCGACATGGCCGAAGTTCTGACCGCACTCGCGATCCATTGCCGGGTGGGCGCCTCGAGCGCCTTCGCCTGGGGCCGGATGGACTGCACCTGCTGGGTGGCGGACTGGGTGAGGGCCCGCACCGGCGCCGACGCGATGGCGGCCTGGCGCGGACGCTATCGCAGCCGGCTGGGCCAGGCCCGGCTGCTGCGGCGGGAGGCGGGCGGCCTGGTCGGCGCCGCCTCCCGCGGCCTGGCCGCCATCGGCGCCGTGCCGATCGATCCCGCCGCGGCCGGGCCCGGCGATGTCGGCATCATCGACACCGAGGACGGGCCGGCCATGGCGATCCGCGGCCAGCTGGCCTGGCTGGCCAAGACCGGTGACGGGCTGTGGCGCTGCCCGGCCGCGACGATGGCGTGGAGGATCTGATGCCGCAGGCGATTCCGCTGGTGATCGGCGCCGTCGGCTCCGGCTTCCTGTCCGCCGGGCTGGCCGGGGCCACCACCGTTCTCGGCGTGGCGCTGGGCACCACCGCGATCACAGCGATCGGCGTCGGGCTGACGGTCGCCGGCACGCTGGCGCAGGTGCTGCTGACGCCGCAGCCGCCCAGGCCGAAGTTCCAGGACGGCAGCCAGAGCGTGAAGCAGGCGGTGCCGCCGCGCGTGCGCTGCTACGGCCGGTATCGCCTCGGCGGCGCCTACATCGACTATGTCGGCGACGACGGCGATCTGAAGGTGTTGCTCTGCCATTGCGCGCATGAGATCGACGCGGTCGAGGAGCATTGGCTGGCCGACGACATCGTGCAGGTGGACACGGCCCATGGCGGTGCCGTGACGACCGGGAAGTACGACAAGTATCGGCTCGGTGACGAATCGTCGGTCTATGTCATCAGCCATCTCGGGTCGCCGGGCCAGACGATCGCATTCGGCATCGGTGACTGGACCGCGGAGCATCGCGGCCGCGGGCTTTGCGCCACCTATGTCAAATATTCCGACCTGAAGGCCGAGCAGCAGCAGGAGGTGTTCCCGAACGGGCCGCCGGCCTATCGGGCGACGCTGCGCGGCGCCAAGGTGTTCGACCCGCGTGACGGCACCCAGGCAGCGGGCGACGAGGCGACCTACACCTGGTCCGACAATGCGGCCCTGGTGATCCTGGATTATCTGACCAGGACCGAGGCGGGCGTGCCGGTGGGCTTCGGGCTCGACATGGCGAGGATCGACCTGGCCAGCTTTGCCCTGTCGGCGGATGTCTCGGACCAGATCGTGGCGCGCAAGCCGGCGGACCCGGCCTATCCGGACGAGAGGCGGTGGCGGATCTGGGGCGCCTACGAGCTGACCGAGGATCGCAAGACGGTGCTGTCCGACATGCTGGACGCCTGCGGCGGCCGGCTGACGCAGGGGCCGGAGGGCCGGATCGGGCTGACGGTCGGCGCCGGCGACACCAATGGCGAAACCGATATCGAGGGCAGGCCCGCCGCGTCGGTCGCTGTCGGCGACGACCAGATCCTGGAATACGACTTCTCCACCGGCAAGGCGGCGATCGAGCGCATCAACGAGGTGCGCGCCACCTATATCAGCCCGGACCAGGACTGGGTGGAGGTCGAGGCCGGCATCCAGCTCGACCAGGCTTCGATCGACCGCAACGGCACGGAGAGCAGCCAGGTCAAGCTGCGCTTCGTGCCCTCCGAAGGCCAGGCCCAGCGCATCGCGCGCTATACGCTGAAGCACGGCAACCCGACCTGGTCCGGCCGGATCCGCGGCACGCTGGCGCTGCTCGACGCCTGGGGTGAGCGCTGGGTCCGGCTGCAGCTCGCGGAGCTCGAGATCGACCGGATCTTCGAGATCACGTCGATGCGGCTGGACCGCACCACCATGTCGGTCGAGATGGAGGTGACCAGCTACGACGGCTGGTGGGACTGGAACGCGGCCACCGACGAGGCCGACCCGGCGCCGATCCCGGGCGACGACGCGGAGGAGGACGACATGCCGGTGCCGGCCGGCGTCGCCGTCTCGATCGAGCATCGGCCGATCAACGGCCAGAGCTACGCGGCGATCGGCGTCATATCGTGGGACCCGCCGCCGCGAAGCGTCTTCGTCGGGCAGGCCCGCTATCGGCCGGTGTTCCCGGAGCCCACCTCTGCCGGGCCCTGGCAGTTCCTCACCGCCGAGCAGGATACCGACACGGTCAAGACCGAACCGCTGGTCGACGGGCAGGCCTATGAGGGCGAGGCCCGATTCCTCGGTCCGCGGCGAACGGTGAGCGGCTGGTCGGATCCGGTGTCCTTCACCGCGGTGGCGGATCCGGTGGCCCCGTCGAGCCCGGTCGGCCTGATGGCCCAGGCGAACACGCCGGCGGTCGGCCAGGTGACCGTCACCGCGGCCCAGGCCAACGACCCCCGCGCCGCCTCGCTGCGCTTCTACCGGAACGGCAGCAACGCATTCACCGGCGCCACGCCGCTCGGCGATCCGTTCTTCGTCGGGCCGGGCGGGACGCGCAGCACCGTCGACACGCCGGGGGCGGGCGACTGGCACTATTTCGCGATCTCGCGCAACTGGTCGAACGTGGCCAGCGCGCCGGCGGGCGGTGTTCTGGCGGAGGTGTCGCCGCCTGCCCCGGTGATCACCGGCCCGTCCGACCCGACCAGCAGCTACGACCGGCGGCCGCCGGTCTCCGGCAATGGCGCGATCGCCGGGGCTGCGATCAGGCTCTACGCCAACGCGATCCAGGTCGGCACCGCGGCGGCGGCCGGCGACGGCACCTGGGCCGTGACGCCGTCGACCGATCTCGGCATCGGCGCCAACAGCATGACGGCGACGCAGAGCGTGGCCGGCAACGAGAGCGTGGCGTCCGGCTCGGTGACCATCACGGTGAATGCGATCGACACCGATGCCTGGGCCTACATCTCGGCGATGACGGTGCGGCCGAGCCTCGCCCGGCAGACGCTGATCAAGACCCTGGTCGAGAGCCTGAAATCCGCCGGGCTATGGGCGAAGCTGGACTGCCTCTATCTGCTGGCGGCGCATCACGAGCAGGCCTCGCGCCTGAATGCCAGGTCGCCGGGCAGCTTCACGCTGGTGGCGACGACGGCGAATTCCGTCCTCCCGAGCTTCACGGCCGATCGCGGCTGGCGGGGCGGGGGCGCCGGCACCACGGCCGGCGGCTATCTGGCCGGCGGCTTCAACGCCACGGTCGGCACCAACCAGCTGCAGCAGAACAGCGCGCATCTGGCCGTCTGGGTGCAGCAGACCTCGGCCGGCGCCACGCAGGGCACCTACCGGGAAGCCGGCGGCGGCCAGGCCCTGATCGCCTGCCGGAACCCGACGGCCGTCCTGTGGTGCATGTCCAATGCCGCCGGCGCCGACGTGCCGGCGCAGGGCGGCGACGGCACCGGTTTTTACGCCTGGAGCCGGCAGGGCGCGGCCAGCTACCGCGCCTATCAGGATGTGAACGACCTCGGGACGATCTCCCGGGCATCGGCGGCGCCGGTCTCGGGCGCCTTTCACGTGCTGCGCGGCGGCTCCGGCTACTCCGATGCCCGGGTCGCGGCGGCTGGCTGGGGGGCGGGGCTCGGCGGTACCGAGATCACGGCGCTGCGCAACGCGCTGCACGACTATCTGGCCGGCGTCGGCGCCGTCCTCTGATCGCCGCTGCGGCGGCCTGACACGACAACCGATGGAGTGATGCGGTCATGGCGATTCCGACCGTTGACGAGGTGTGGGCCGATTTCAACCTGGACGGCTCGGTGAAGGAGCCGGCCAAGCAGGACATCCGCCGCCTGCTGCGCTTCATCCAGGCCATCGCCGAGGCGAACGGGATGAAGACCTATCCCAACAAGGCGGCGATGGACGCGGACCTGACGCAGCCCGACGGCAAGCCGGCGCTGCTGTGGGCGGACCCGGTCGAGGCGAACAACTATCCGACCGTGTGGGTGTGGGATGACGGCGGCAATCGGTGGATCGAGGGGGTGGATCGGATTTCCGGCCTGCGGAGCCGGCTCGATGTCACCAGCGGCACCGTGGATGATCTCAAGGCCGGCCTCGTCCAGCAGCCGAACCGGGCGAACTTCAAGTCCAAGACCGGCTATGCCCAGACCTGGACCACTATCTCGAACCCGCAGACCCGCTGGACGATCACGGAGACGGACGGCAACTACAAGATCGACACAATGTCATCCCTGCCGCAGGTGTGGCCAATCGGCGTGAAGATGCCTTTCGATCTCGTCCCCGGCGACACGATCGAGGCCGAGTTCGTCCTGACGTCCGGTACGCTCGGCGGAGACGCAGGCCCCTTTATCGGGACCGATCCGGCGACCGGCGGCGATATATCGACCGGGGCGATCCTCTACCATTGGCGCAATGCAGCCGGCGGCTCTGGTATCTATGGCCAGGACTCCACCGGGACTGGTGGCATTGTTAGCGGCTACGCCACTGTGCCGCAGGCGGGTACTGATGCCCAGTTCGTTCCCTTCGTAGCCGGCGACCTGCTGAAGATCAGGGCGCAGGTCCACTTGGACCGCAGCCTTAATCTGGAGCTGTTCGTCAACGGCGCGTCAAAGATCAAGGTGTTGGCGCCGGGCGTGCTGCCGGTCGGCAGGGTGATCGTTGGCATGGTCACTCCGGTCAGCGGATCGGCCACGCTGCGAAGCATGAAGCGCATCGGCTTCAACGGCACCACCATCTACGTCGACGCTGAGGCGGATATCAGCGGTAACGGGTCTCTCTGGGCACCGGTCAAGACTTGGGATGAGGCGGTCGCCGTCGCCCAGGCCAACCGGCTCACAATGCTCGACGTGGTAATCCTCTCTGCCGAGTTGCGCGCCGCCATCGTCGCCGATGACAAGGCCTTCGCTCGATATCGGATACGGGGACGCGGCGGGGCTCAGACAAAGATCATTTCTGCCGACGAGAATCCAACGGACTGGCAGTCGCTGTCAGGCACCACGAAAGTCTTCTTCAGGCCGAACAAAAATGCGGCTGGCGCGGCAAACACGGCAAATTCGGGAGCAGTCTACCTGATAGAGAAGCCCATGGCGCCGATGCCCTGGTACACGCTGCCGGATAGCATCCTGCCCTATTTCACTGGAGCGCCGGCTGCCATGGAGTCAGAGGCGGCCGGCGGCCGGCGCGTATCGGGCGGCCAGCTTTATGTCCGCATTCCCGACAGCCTTGGCACAACTCCCTCCGTGACGCGTATGGAGGTGAACATCTCCGTCGCAACCCTCTATTGCATCGGCGCGCCCGAGATCGAATGCGAGAACGTCATCTTCAGCCGGGGCGGGATCTACAACGTCTACCTCGACCGGGCGACGGCCAGGTTTCGACATTGCGGCTTCGAGTGGAGCGAGAGCAACGGCACTGAGGACGCCGCAGGCAATGCCTTTTACCAGGACTGCTGGTGGGATGCGGCGTACAACGACCTCGCGGCACGCACCTTCCCGGCCGGATATGTCGAGACGCCGGCTGCTCCGCCTGTGTCGGTCTACGACGGCTGCCGGTTCCGCCGCACCGTCATAGGCGATGCAATCGCGCCGCACGCCAGCAGCACCGCCGTGAGATCCCGCATCCGGGTCCACAACTGCGATATTGAGGACATCGCCAAGGACGGCATCGTGCCTGCAAGCTGCGATTTCGAGATCAGTAGCACCAAGATCCGCCGCTGCGGCTGGGCACAAATCGAAGTGATCGGCGGCGCGACGTCGACCGCGCTGGAGGCCGGCATGGCCGCCCGCGGCTCGATCAGTAACTGCGTCCTCGATCCCGCCGGGGTCGGTCTGTATGGCTACTTGGCGACGGGCGCCGACGGCGGCTTGATGAATGTGACGCTCGACCAGTTGCACATCACGACGCCGGTCACATCCGAGATGCGCGGCAACCGCATCGTGGTATCCGGCCGGACGCAGGTGGTCACCGACTTTATGACGAAGTACACCAATCTGACGACCGAGCGTGACGCCGGAACGCGCTCGATCAGTGCCAACGGTGTGGTAATGTTTACGAAGGGTGCGTCCTTCGCGATCTGAGGCTACCTATCGAAGCCGGAAGACGACTAGGAGATCGCCAACGTCTTCCGGCGCAAAGTCCTGATCATCGACTTTCGCATAGACTCGGTCCACACGATCCCCGAACAGATCCAGGATCGCCTGCGCCGTGGGCAGCCGCTTGGCCGAACCGACGATGTATCCGGTCCGCTCGGCCGCGACCTGTTCTGGCGACTTCCGGCCCCACTCGATGCCAACGGCAACGATCGCCCCCGGCTTTGCTACGCGGGTGATCTCCGCCGCTGCGACGTCTTTTTGGTCAGAATAGGAGATCACCCAGCCAGCAATGATCACATCGAAGCTGGCATCGGGATAGGGCATGGCGTGCATATCGCCGAGTTGGATGCTCGGGGAGTAGCTGATCAGGTCAAGGCCGGCGATGTTCCGACGCCGGAATCCATGCGCGACAAGGTTGAAGATCTCGCCTTCGGTGCGCGGCCCGATCGTCAGAACCTTTTGGTCTGCAAGACTAATTCGTCGGGCCGCCGCCCACATGGCGATCGGGTAGATGAGTCTAAGTGATCGCTCGACATGCAGATCTAGCATGCCGCGCAGATTGTGCTTGATGGTGCTCCTGGCGACGCCGTCCGAACCAGATACGGTTCGGAGACGATGAAGGATAAACACGAACCACACATATCGCACGCCGGCAATAATGAAGCGGACCAGCTTGGTCCGGAGCAGTTCGCGCGGGAAGTTGCCAAAAATTGGCCAGAGCCAATTGACCAGTGCACGCCGCAACGAGCGACGGTGCTGGGTGGTCGAGCCATCGGCCGCGGTCAGGTCGGTGGTCATGACAATGATCCTCTAAAAAAGGCGAGCACCGTGTTGCGGTCCATGGCGCCTGTCAAGCGGCTGCCTTAGCCCCGGATCTCGCTTTCAACGGCTTGCGCGTGGGTTCGGCGCGCCTCCCTTGCGGCTACCGCCTCCGCGAGGCGATGCCCTAGGGCGTTCATTGGGCGTTCGACCAGTCTGAAAACGAGCCAGGCCAACAGAAGCGCGGTAAGGACGGAAAGCGGAATGGCGATCAGCGGGGACGGACGAAGGTCGGCAAGTGCAAAGGCCAGTTCAACGGCATCTCTGGCGTGGACGTGAAAGAGGTAAAGGGAATAGCTGATGGCGCCCAGCAGCACCATAAATCTGCCGGAGAGTCTGATTGCCGTCGTCAGCGCGACGAAGATCGCCAGCGCTGCCAGATATGAGATCAGGTACCTGACCCAGTTCTCCTCGAGACCGAGATCAATGTCATAGGCTAGGAGGCTTACGATGGGGATGACCACGACATAGACACCGAGCATCCAGACGGCGTAGCGACGGTGCATCTCGGAACAGTTCGCAATCGCCTCACGCCACAGCGTGCCCCAGAACATGATTGAGAGCGACAACGGGATAGCTACAGGAACCTTTCGCTCCAAGAAGTGCCGAGCGAGGGCAAACATGATCGCAACCGTGAGCCAAGCGACGCTGGCGCAGAGTGTGAAGCGCGGGGCGCGCAAAAGGCCGACGGCGAATGCGGCCGCGCACAGAATGTAGAAGAGCGCCTCGATGAACAATGTCCAGTAGACGCCGAGCACATTGGGATATCCGAGCGCCGCCTGGATCATAGTCACATTGGCCAGAATGGTGGTAAGGGACGGCAAGGTTGCCCCGGCAGCGGCGAGGAGAACGAGATAGCCGACCATAGAGAGCCAATAGGCGGGATATAACCGGAACAGCCGTGAGATTGCGAACCGGCGAAGCGGTGCAGGCCCCTTAGAGAAGCTGAACGGGATCACGAATCCGCTGATTGCGAAGAAGACTACGACCCCCACCTTGCCAGGGTCGACGATATCATAGATCAGTGTTTTGACCGGGCCGGTCGCGATCGGCTGGATATTGTGCATCAGGACAACAAGTAGCGCCGCGATACCTCTCAACGAGTCGATATAGGTTAGGCGCGCCTTTGCTGCCGACGGAGTCATCGCCGAACCTCCCGCAGCAGCGGGCGGACAAGCAAAGTCGGCCGGCGCCGTGTCAGCGCTATCGCGATCCAGAAGCTGATAAATGCCAGGTTGAAGAAGATGCCGTAGGCGGCCAGGAACGCATTGACCACGACGGCGGCCGCAATCTGGATCAGGAAGACAACATAGAGCGGTAGCGCCGCGACATCGCCCTGGAGCACTCTCAGCCGCACGAAAGAGACGAAGGCGCCCAGGAGCAGGCAGAACAGCGGTGCCAGCGGGCCAAAATCTACATAGAACGGACCGAACATGGTGGTGTAGAGGCCCACTCTGGGAACCGAGAAGACGACCGCGTTAGCGTCATAGGGCACACCCCAAAGGGACGACAGCAGGCGTGGGAAGAACGGGAAGCCGTAGATCCCCCACTGATCGCCTTTCGCGTAGTGCTCGACGAGATAGACGAATTCTGGCACCCCGTGAAGGACGTACTGGGCGAAGGTCGTCGCGATGAAGACGGTATCCCTCTGCCATATTGGAAGGGAGGCCGTGATCCGGTCATACTCGTTTGTAACGGGCACCAGGTGCGTGAAGGCAGAAAACTTGATGACCCCCTCGACCTTAAGGCCGATCTCGTTGAAGCGTGCAATGAACAGCAGGCCTCCAAGGTAAATCAAGCCAATGAAAACTAGGATGATTGCTGAAATCGCCAGCTTGGACGTGTGACGGGAAACGATGATCCGGGTTATTGCAATCATCCCGATGCTCATGAACATGCTAGATCGGGAGCCAATAACAATGGTCAGCAGCGGCCACAGCATCGCGAGGGCAAGGCTGGTCAGGGACCCGCCGACCCGCAGCCCGTTCCGCCGTGCTATGGCGTAGAACATATAGGGGACTACGGTGAATGGGATCAGCATCGCTGATGCCATCGAAAAGATGTTCGCGCCGGCGGTTTCGATCTTCTCACGGTTTTCCATGAACTCGGTATCGATCGACAGTCCGCGCAGAAACACCCAATCCGCGATGCGCAGAATGATCCCGAGAATGCCCAGAACGACGGCGACCCTATACAAGGTTAGCAGTTGACGTCTCAGTTCCTCCTGATCGACCACTCTACGTTTCAGAGTCCCTGGCTCGAAGAGCGTAAAGCCGAGGAGCAAGAAAACAAGACACGCTGCCAATAGGAAGTAAGGATAACTCAAAGTTGATCGGTACATCTCGATCGGCGCAACCCAGAAGATTGTTAGCCAGAAGATGGACATCATCGTCAGAACCCTGATTGGTGTCAGAGTTCTTGCGTTGATCAGGTCGATCTCAACGAAACGGATCATGCACGAATGGCCTATATGAATCGTGTCGATCTTCGCTGGTCCCGCTGATGAACGCCAGTCCCATTGCCCGACTTCGGCGGGCTTTTTGATGCTCCTCCGGGAGCGGGCTCCCCTCGTCAGGAGACCGATATGGCCGATCCGAACCTGCCCGACAGAAGCCGTTCACGATTCTGATGGCCTGGCCGGGCCTGTGATCTCCGCCGAGGTCGGTGTCGCGATGCACCACGTCCAACGCGCCGCGACGGGCGAGCCATTCTCGTTGCGACGGCAGTCCTTCGAGCTTCCGAGCGTGATCGGCTTTGGCATCGTGAGTGGTGCCCTGGACGACTTGCTGGGCGCCACGGAGACGGTGCGCTGGGAGCTGGCGGTGACGCTGGGTTACCTCGGCCTCAGGTGGTGGAGGTCGTCATCTTCTGCCGTTGAATAGTGCGGCAGGACCCGAGCTGACGCCCTACTTCGGGGGCTGGCCCTGGAACACGATACCGCCCTGTGGGCCGATGGTGCCGCCGAGCTCCTTGACCAGAGGCTCCGCGGCCCGGTCCACAACGCTGGGCTGCTTGGGTTTCGGCGGGGGAGGCGGCCCCCACTCGCCGGCACAAGCCGCCAGCCCGGCCAGCAATCCAGCAGACCCGATCCTCGCTAACGCTTTCATGCCTCATCCCCTTCCACTCCTCGCGCCAATCTAGCGCTGCCGCGGCTTGGCGGCATCGGCAAATCCTTCGATCAGCCCCGCCACAGAGCGGGGTTTTCCATTCATGGAGACCCACATGTCTGCACAGACCCGCGGTGAGCGGAACAATAACCCCGGGAATATCGAGCGGAGCTCCGTCAATAAGTGGCAGGGCCGCATCTCGGATGCGGACTATCGCAACTCCGCCGAGTATCGGAAAAATGGGGGGCGTTTTGAGGTGTTCTCGGTCGAGGAATGGGGCATCCGCGCACTGGCCGTGCTGCTGATTGCGTACCAGGACCGGCACGGCCTGCGGACTATCCGCGGTATCATCGTGCGCTGGGCGCCGGGGCATGAGAACAACACCGGCGCCTATGTCGACCACGTTGCCAAGCTGACCGGCTTCGGCCCCGACGCCATGCTGGACCTGCACAGCTACGAGCATGTCGCCCCGCTGGTGAAGGCGATCATCACCCATGAGAACGGCCGCTGCATCTACAGCCGGGCGACCATTGATGACGGGCTCTTCCGTGCCGGCGTGAAGCGGCCTGGGATGGTGGTGACGAGCCGGGCTGCGAACGCCGCAAAGGCCGCGGCGGTCGCCGGCGGTGGCGGCATCGCGCTTGTGGGCGCTGTCACTGACGGGCTTCAAGCCGCGGCGCCGGCGATCCCGATCGTCAAGGACATCGCCAGCCTGCCGTGGTGGCTTCTGCTCGCCGGCGGTGCGGCGGCCGGCATTGCCGTCGTGGTCTGGCTGGTGCTGAGGGGCCGGTGATCGCCGCGGCATGGGCATGGTTCGCCGGTTCGAGGGCGGGACGGTGGGGCATCGCCGCGGGCGCTGTTGTGCTGGCGATCGGGGGCGCCCTGCTGCTCGGCCGGCGGCAGGGGCGCCAGGCGCAGGAACGGGAGCAGGAGGCGCAGGACCATGAAGCCTATCGCGATGCGGTGGAGACTCGCCGCACGGTGGAGGATCGCATTGGCCGCGCTGGCAACGGCACCGCTGCTGACGAGCTGCGACGGCGCTGGTCGCGCGACTGACTGCGCCTGGGTCCGGCCGATCTACATGAGCCAGGGTGATCAACTGACCGACGGCACGGCGCGGCAGATCCTGGCGCACAATGAGACGGGAGTAGCAATCTGTGGATGGCATTAATGCTCCTGCATCTGCAGCGCAGGCGGGTCTAGCCAGGGTGCCGGTCGATCTCGAATATCCAGAGCGATACGCGAAGTTGGAGAACAGCCGGTGCATCATCCTGATGCGCCAACTCCGCCATCGTCATGTCATCACCGGCGCTGCCTTTGGCGAAATCGCTGCCGTCGAGCCCGTAGATCGTCGGAGGTTTCATTAAGAATATTATTATTATATTGAAAAATATCTTCATTTGAATAAAATTTACTTGAGATCATTGTCAAAAATTGTAAAAGGAGCCGGATGATATCTTGATCATCATTCTGCGAACATTGCGATGCGGTCGGCCTTTCTCGTCTGGACAGCACCAGTCTGGCCAAACGGACCGGACTGGCGCCGATGATCGGCCATGGCCGAAAGCGCCTTGGCTGGCCGTGAGAAGAGGGCGGAGGCCGGCCCGGCCTCCGCCCTTGATCAATCTAGAACCGGCCGGCGCGGAAATCCTCGATGGCCTCGATGATCTGCGCCTCCGTCGTCATCACGAAGGGGCCGTACTTCGCCACCGGCTCGCGCAGCGGCTTACCGGCGACGATCAGCAGCCGCGCCGGGCCGGCCTGAGCCGCCGTGCGCACGCCGTCGCCGGCGCCGAGCACGCCCAGGGTGCCGCGCTCCAGCACCTCGCCGCCGATCTCGGCCGCGCCCTGGTAGACGTAGGCGAAGCCGGCATGGCCCTCCGGCAGCGGCAGGTCGACCGCGGCGCCGGCCTCGAGGTGGACATCCAGATACACCGGCTCGGTGGTGCCGCCCTCGACTGCGCCCGCCGTGCCGCCGAAGCGGCCGGCGATGACGCGGATCCGGGCGCCGGGGGCGGCCGCCACCTCGGGCACCGCCTCGGCCGGGATGTCCTGGTAGCGCGGCTCCGCCATCTTCTCCGCCGCCGGTAAATTGACCCAGAGCTGGAAGCCCCACATCAGCCCGTCCTCCTGCTCCGGCATCTCGGAATGGACGATGCCGCGGCCGGCGGTCATCCACTGCACGCTGCCCGGGCCGAGCAGGCCGACATTGCCCTTGTTGTCGCCGTGCCGCATCCGGCCGGCCAACATGTAGGTCATGGTCTCGAAGCCGCGATGCGGATGGTCCGGGAAGCCGGCCAGGTAGTCGGCGGCCTCGTCGGACCGGAACTCGTCCAGCATCAGGAAAGGGTCGAGGTCGGGCAGGCCGGGCTGGCCGATCACGCGGGTCAGCTTCACCCCGGCGCCGTCGCTGGCGGGGCGGCCGCGCAGCATCCGGGTCACGGCGCGCGGGCGGGCCAGGTTGGCGGTCTCGACAGTGGCCATCATCATCTCCATTCGCGGGCGCCGGGATCGCCGGCGCGGTTTCGCTCTGTCGCCAAGATCGGATCGACGGCCGGCGAAGAGAATGCAGCTTTCCTCGAAATCGCCGTTCGATATGATCGAACGATGCGATACAAGCTCGATGACATTGCCACCTTCCTGCAGGTGGTGGACAGCGGCAGCATCAGCGCCGCGGCGCGGCGGCTGAACCTGTCGAAATCCGTGGTCAGCAAGCGCATCAGCGACCTCGAGGCCGCGCTGGGCGGGGCGCTGTTGCAGCGCTCGACCCGGCGGGTGCTGCCGACCGAACGCGGCCTCGCCTTCTACGAGCGCGGCCGCAGCATCCTGCGCCAGCTCGACGAGGCGGCGGAGGAGGTGGCGGAAGGCGACGGCGACCTGCGCGGGGCGCTGCGCGTCGCGGCGCCGATGAGCTTCGGCACGCTTTATCTCGGCCCGGTGCTGTTCGACTTCGCCCGCCGCCATCCGCGGCTGGCCCTGGCTCTCGACCTCGACGACCGCATGGTCGACCTTGCGGCGCAGGGGTGCGATCTCGCCATCCGCATCACCCGGCCGCGGGATTCGGCGCTGATCGCCCGGCGTCTCGCCGCCAGCCGGCGCGTGGTCTGCGCCAGCCCCGGCTACGCCGCCGCGACGGGACTGCCGAAGACTCTGGCCGAACTGCCCCAGCACGAGGCGATCGGATATGCCGAGGCGCCGTCCACCTGGCTGTGGCAGTTCGAGCCCTTCGCCGCCGGCGGGCCGCCGCGCAGTGTGGCGATGCGCAGCCGGGTCACCGTCAACAACGGCGAGGCGGCACGGGATGCGGCCATCGCCGGGCTGGGCCTCACCGTGCTGCCGACCTTCATCGTCGCCGACGCGCTGCGCCAGGGCCGCCTGGTGCCGGTGCCGCTGGATGCCGAGCCGGTGGCGGATGTGATCCATGCCCTGTATCCGCAGACCCGGCACCTGTCGCGCCGCGTACGCGCGCTGATCGACCACCTGGCCGACACCTGCAGCGAGGCCGCGCCGTGGGAGCACGGCCTGTCGTTCGCCCCGGCCGAACAGCGGTTTTCCTGATCCGCGGCTTTCACCTTCGGCCGGCCGGCCCGATCTTCCCGGCATCACCACCGGATCGGAGAGATCGCGATGATCACGCTGCACGACCGCATGGCCCGGGGCCGCACCGAGACCGGCCTGATCGAGGCCCGCCACACCTTCTCCTTCGGCCGGTTCCACGATCCGGCCCGCATGGGGTTCCGGTCGCTGCGGGTGCTGAACGAGGACCGGATCGTCCCCGGCGCCGGCTTCCCGGCGCATCCCCATGCCGAGATGGAGATCCTGACCTATGTGCTGTCCGGCGCAGTCGAGCATCGCGACAGCCTCGGCAACACCGCGGTGATCCGCGCGGGCGACCTGCAGCGGATGACGGCCGGCACCGGCATCACCCATGCCGAGATGAACGCCTCGGCGACCGAGCCGCTGCACCTGCTGCAGATCTGGCTTCATCCGGACCGGCGCGGCCTGGCGCCGGGCTATGAGCAGCTGAGCGCCGGGGAGGGCGCGACCGGCGGGCTGCGGCTGGTGGCGGCGCCCGACGCCGGCGACGGCGTCCTGCGGATCCACCAGGACGCCCGGCTTTCCGTCGCGCGCCTCGCTGCCGGCGAGACGGCAGAGCATGCGATCGCGCCGGGACGGGCCGCCTTCATCCAACTGACCCGCGGTGTCGTCATGCTCGACGGGCACGAGATGCGCGCCGGCGACGGGGCGGCGGTCGAGGACGAGCCGGGCCTTCGCATCGTCGCCGAGACGGAGGCGGAGGTCCTGCTGTTCGATCTCGCCTGATCGCGACCCTGCGGCCCGGGACGTTTCGCACCCGGGCCGCAGGCCGCGTCCCTCGACAGCCGCGGGACGGCCCGGGCAGGATGGGGCCGGCAGCGGTGGCGGGACGGGCGACGGATGAGCGGGCAGGGGGCAGCGGCGGGGCAGGGCAGAGGCGCGGCGGGGCGGCTGGTCGTCTTCCTCCGGGATGCCGCCTGGCTGTCGGCCGATCGGGCGGAGGCCTATGTCCGGGTGCTTGCCGTCATGCTGGCTGTCGTCGCCATGGGGTGGATCGCCCTGTCGCGGGACGGGGTCACCGTCGCCGGATACCCGCTCGGGTCCGATTTCGTCAGCTTCTGGGCGGCCTCCGAGCTCGCGCTGGAGGGCCGGCCCGAAGCCGCCTACGACCCGACGGCGCATTACGCCGTGCAGCGGATGGCGGTGCCGGCGACGGATGAGAGCTATTACGCCTTCTTCTATCCGCCGGTCTTCCTGCTGGTCTGCCTGCCGCTCGCGGCACTGCCCTATCTCTGGTCGCTGGCCGCCTGGCTGGGCGTGACCGGGCTGGCGTACTGGCGCTGCCTGCGCGCGCTGCTGCCCCAGCGCTGGGCGGCATTGCCGATCCTGGCCTATCCGGCGGTTCTGATGAATGCGGGGCACGGCCAGAACGGCTTTCTCTCCGCCGCCTGCTTCGGTGTGGGGGTGCTGGCGCTGCAGCGCCGACCGGTGCTGGCAGGGCTGGCCCTCGGCGGGCTGGTGTTCAAGCCGCATCTGGCTGTCGTGGTCCCCTTCGCCTTGGCGGCGGCCGGGCGGTGGCGCACGCTGATCTCGGCTGCATTGTCGGCGCTTTCGCTCTGCCTGCTGTCCTGGCTGGTCTTCGGCACCGCCACCTGGCGCGGCTTCCTGGCGCAGACAGCGTTGGCGCGGGCGGTGCTGGAGCAGGATCTGGTGGGCCCGGCGAAGATGGTGAGCACCTTCGCGGCGGTCCGGCTGCTGGGCGGCAGCGTCGGTGTCGCCTATGCCGCGCAGCTCGCGGTCGGGCTGGCGCTGTGCGGATTGCTGTGGGGCATCCGCCGGGTTCGCCCCTCGGGGCTCGACCTTGGTGCGTTGATAATGGCAATGGCGGTGCTGGCCTCTCCCTTCCTGCTCGACTACGACCTGGTGCTGCTGGCGCTGCCGATGGCCTGGCTGATGGCTTCGGCGCAGCGGACCGGCTTCCGGCCGTGGGAGAAGACCGTGCTGTTCGTGGCCTTCATCGCACCCCTCTTCGTCCGCACCATCGGCCTCAGGCTCGGTGTGCCGCTCGGTCCGCCGGTGCTGGCCGCGCTGCTGCTCGTGGTCGCGGGCCGCGTCTTCTCCCCTTCCGAACCCTCCCGGTCTTCGGCGCCATGCGCATCGCCCTGCTGATCGCGGCCATCGCCGCCTTCCTGATCGGAATCGGCGTCTGGAGCTTCGCCATCACCGGCGACCTGGCCGGAATCGACGGTGGCCGGGCCATCCGGATCGCCGCCGCCGCGGCGGTGGCGGCCCTGCTGCTGATCGGCGGCTTCGTGATCCTGATCCTGCGGGGACGGCCGCGCGACCGGGATCGGGGCTGACCCGACCGTGCAGGGGCTTGCGCCGGCCGCGGCCCTGTGGCCGGATGCCGGAAACCGCGGGAAGCGCAGCAGAACCAGGGCATGGCCGACGATCCGATGACCGAGCCGCCGCAGCGGGTGGGGTTCCTCCTGGTGCCGAACTTCTCGATGATGGCCTTCTCGGCGGTGCTGGAGCCGTTCCGGGCCGCCAACTGGGTGGCGCGGCGCACGCTCTACGACTGGCGGCTGCTCTCGGTCGACGGCGAGCCGGTCACCGCCAGCAACAGCGGCGTGCTGATGGCGCAGGGCGCGATCGGGCCGGAAGATTCCTTCACCATGATCGTGGTCGTCGCCGGGCTCGACCCGCAGGAGGGCCGCGATGAGCGCATCCTGGCCTGGCTGCGGCGGATGGCGCGGCGCGGTTCGCGCCTCGGCGCCGTCTCGACCGGCACCTACCACCTGGCCTGGGCCGGCCTGCTCGACGGCTATCGCTGCACGATCCATTGGGAGAATCTCAGCGCCTTCACCGAGACCTTCCCGCGGCTCGACGTCACCGGGCGGCTGTTCGAGATCGACCGCGACCGCTTCACCTCGGCCGGCGGCACGGCGTCGCTGGACATGACCCACTATCTGATCGCCCAGGCCCACGGGATCGACCTCGCCAACCAGGTGGCGGAGCAGTTCCTGCACGCCCGGCCGCGCCAGGGCCATGCGCCGCAGCGGATGGAGCTGCGCGAGCGCCTCGGCGTCAGCCATCCGAAGCTGCTGGCCGCGATCGCCGAGATCGAGGCCAATCTGGCGGAGCCGCTGCCGCGGGCGGCGCTGGCCCGCGCCGCCGGGCTCTCGACCCGGCAGCTCGAGCGGCTGTTCCGGATCTACCTGAACTGCACGCCGTCCCAGTACTATCTCGAGGCCCGGCTGAAGCACGCCCAGATCCTGCTGGCGCAGACCTCGATGCCGATCCTGGAGGTGGCGGTGGCCTGCGGCTTCGCCTCGGCCTCGCATTTCGCCAAATGCTACCGCTCCCTGTTCAACCATTCGCCGCGGGCGGAGCGGGCGCCCCGCCCGGTCGCGCCGACCCAGGTGATGGGCCAGCGCCGGGCGTGGTAAGAGACCGTCCGGAAATGCTGCTGGCGCGGCCGTCTGACGGCGGACTCGAAGCTTCCGGTGCTCACGGACTCAATGTCCGCTGCGCTCCGGTTCTCGAAACCACCGCCAGCCGACTCACGCCAGCGCATTTCCGAACGGCCTCTGACAGGATCGGCGCTGCCGGCTACGGCAACTGCACCCGGGCGGCGGTGACGCGGTTCTCGCCCTTTTCCTTGTCGCGGACCACGCCCCAGATCACGCCCGGCTGCGTCCGGTCCCAGGCGATGCCCTGGCCGGCGATGTCGAGCGGCGCGGTGCCGACCCAGCGCAGCACCGAGCCGGCGTCCGGCAGCTCGAGGGCATAGACCTCCGGCTCGTCATGGCCGGTGATCCAGAGCCGCCCGTCCGGCCCCCAGGATCCGCCGGAATTGCTCATGTCGCCGAACTTCTCCAGCAGTTCGGGCGGCAGCACCCAGGCTTCGGCGACGCGCCAGCCGGGATCGAAGCGGACGATCTGGGTGTTGTATTTGTTGCCATAGGCCATCGGGCTGCGGTCGAACACCCGGTTGTAGTTGGCGAAGCCGCCCCACCATGTCCCCTCGTGATAATCGATCCAGGTCAGCGAGCCGCGATCGATGCCGAAGCTGTGCGTGCCGACATGCTTCAGCGTCGCCGCGTCCCAGATCTCGACGGAGCTGGTCATCGGCCATTCCGGGTAGTTGGAATGGGCGGTGTAGAGCTTGCCGTCGACGACCACGCCGCTGTCGAGATGGACGATCGGCCCGTCCCTGGCTTCGGTCCACGCCGCGATCCGGGCGCCGGTCTTCCGGT
This sequence comes from Inquilinus sp. NPDC058860, assembly GCF_042743185.1. Classification (NCBI taxonomy): domain Bacteria; kingdom Pseudomonadati; phylum Pseudomonadota; class Alphaproteobacteria; order Rhodospirillales; family Rhodospirillaceae; genus Inquilinus; species Inquilinus sp. NPDC058860. The sequence continues at coordinate 125,562 of NZ_JBHYMS010000010.1, forward strand.
CGTAGCGGGCGATCGCCCGGCTGTTGATGGCGTAGAAGGACTCGGCGTCCACCGCCACGGCCTGCCGCGCCTCGGACGCCGGGAAGGAGGCGACCGCCTCGACCGGATACGGCTTCGGTTCCTCCGCCCCGGCCGGCGCCGAGAGCAGGCCGGCGGCGAGAAGCAGGGCTGGAACAGCGGTCATACGGATCATCGATCGTCCCTCGCGTCTTCGGAGGGCGCCGACCCTAGGCCCCGGGTCGTGACAGGACGATGATGCTTCCTTGATGCTTCGATTGCCGGCGACGACGGGTCAGCGCAGCAGCGGCGTCACCTTCGCGCGCAGCAGCCGTGTCAGCTCCGGGTCCATGAACTCGAAGCGGTCGGGGATGTCGAGGCAGATCACGCGGGGCCGCTTCAACGAGCTGCGGAACCGGGCGGACAGCTTGGCGCGCTGTGTCCTCTCCATGACGAAGATCAGGTCCGCCCATTCGACCAGCTCGGCTGTCAACGGTTCCTCGGCATCGGGATTCAGTCCGGCGGAGGCCGTCTCGACGCCCTGCGCATCGGCGAAGATCGCTTCCGCCGTGGGGCTGCGTCGCAAGTTGCGGCCGCAGACGAACAGGATGCGCTTCACCCGGCCGTCGCGTCCGCCCGCTGCAGGATCTCGGCCAGGCCTGGGGGCAGGGTGCCGTTCAACAGCATCACCTGCAGCCGCAGCAGGGCGGCGACGGTCAGGGAATCGGTGAGCCGGCCGTCCGCCACCATGGCGAAGGCTTCGGCCAGCGACACCGTGCGCAGTGCCAGATCCTCCGTCTCCTCCGGCTCGGCCTCGCCCTGGGTCAGCCCCCAGGCGACGAACAGATGGGCGGTCTCGGTCGAGACGCTGTTCGACGTATGCATGGTCAGGATGTCATGCCAATGCGTCGCCTCCAGCCCGGTCTCCTCGCGCAGCTCGCGCTGGGCCGACACGACCGGCGGCAGCTGCGGGTCGCCGCCGCCCTCGGGGATCTCCCAGCTGTAGAGGCCGAGGGCGTAGCGATGCTGCCCGACCAGGGTGACGCGTCCGCGATCGTCGATCGGCACCACCCCGATCGCCAGGTTCTTGAAGGTGACCACCCCGTAGATCCCGGGCGTGCCCGCCGGGGTCAGCACATCGTGCTCGTCGACCTTGATCCAGGGATTCTCATAGACCGACTTGATCTTCAGCGTGGTCCAGCGGTTCAGGCCGCCACCACCGCCGCCGCCGTCACCACTCGCCACGGACATCCTCCACCAGCCGCTCCAGGCGGGTCAGGTCGGCGACATGCAGATGGTCGGCGGCGCGGACGACGATGCCCGATCTGGCGAGGTCGCTCAGCACCCGCGCCACCGTCTCGCGCGTGGTGCTGACCCGGCTGGCGATGTCGGAATGCACCGGGATCGGCCGGATCGTCGCACTGCCGTCCGGCTGGGCGCCGTGCGTCGCCAGGCGCAGCAACTCGGCATGCACCCGGTTGTTGGCGCCGACCGTGCTCAGCTCCATGATCCGTTCGTTGGCCCGGCGGACCATGCCGACCAGATGCACCATAAGGGCCAATGCCAGGGCCGGATGCTCGGTCACGGCACTGCGGAAGACGGCGGTCGGCAGGGCGGCGACGGTCGCCTCCGTCAGCGCCATGACGTTGGCGGAGCGCGGCGCCCGGTCCAGCGCCGACAGCTCGCCGAAGGCGGCGCCGGCCGAGAGGTCGTCGAAGGTGATCTCGCGGCCGGAGGCGGAATAGATCACCACCCGGACCTTGCCCTCGACCAGGAAGTAGACGTGGTCCGGATCGTCGTTGCGGTCGATGATCTGCTCATGCGGCGCGAAGCGCTGCCAGCGGCATTGCTTCTGCAGCTCGGCACGCAGGGCGGCCGGGGCGACCGCGAGGAGATCGATCCCGTCGAGGGGGCGGGGGTCGTTGGCAGGCACGGAGGCGTCTCGTTCTTGAGGCGCGCCAGAATAGGGCCGGCGGGCCGCGCCCGCCAGAGCCGATCTGCGTTCCTCAACTCGGCCGCTGGAAGGCGGGGCGCAGCGGACGCGGCGCGCCGATCCGGCGCAGCCAACCGCGGGCCGGCACCTCGACCAAGCGGTGCAGCAGGATGGAGAGCGGCAGCAGCGCCGCCACCATCACGGCGATGACCATCAGAGACTGTGCCGCGGAGAAGCCGGCGTCCTTCAGTTCATAACCGGTGATCAGGTGCCAGCCGAGAATCACGCTGTCGAGCAGCAGCACCTGCGCCAGGTAGACGGCGTAGGAAATCTCGCCGAGGAAGATCATCGGGCGCGTGCCCAGCGCCCGGCCCACCCGCCCCGTGTTCTGTGCCAGGCAGAGGATCAGCAGGCCGAACAGCGGGATCAGAAACACGCCACGCATGTTCACATGCATCGCCAATACGATGGCCGCTGCCGCAGCCAGCGCCGGCCCATCGGCCGCCATCCAGCGCGGCGTGCCGTCCCGCCAGAGGCGGTGGAGAACCATGCCGCCGACGAAACCGAGGACGCAGCGCGGCACGCCCCAATCGGCGGTCAGATCAAGATCGATCTTCGGTCCGGCGGACAGCAGCACGAAGCCGATCAGCGTCGCCATATACAGAAGGAGCAGGCCCGCGGGGCGCAGCCGGGACACGACCGGCACCAGCAGCGGGAAGGCGAGACCGACGATCCATTCGGCGCTGATCGACCAGGACGGCCCGTTCCAGGTCAATGCCTCGTAGATGCCGGCGGCGTTCAGCAGCAGGAGGCTGCCCGGCAGGGTGGCGAGGGTGTGCGGGTTGCCGAAAGCGTCGAGGCCGGAGCGGTCGACCGCGAGTTTCAGCAGTTCCAGCAATACGAATCCGCCGAGCACGACGAGGTGCAGCGGGTACAAGCGTGCAAGGCGGGCTTTGAGGAACGGGCCTAGCGTCGCCGCGGACGGCCCGTCGGCAAAGCCGCGGCCGTAGACATGCATCAGGATGAAGCCGCTGAGCGCGAAGAACAGGTCGACGAAGAGATAGCTCTTGCCGAAAAAGAAGGTCACCTCTGTCGGATGCAGGTTCGGGAAGGACCCGACCGAGTAGTGGAACAGCACGACGCAGAGCGCAGCGATGCCACGCAGGGCGGTCAGGGCGGGGAAATATTGCTGCTGGCTGCGGGGGAATGCCTCGGCCATGGCTCCGGAATGCTGTTGTCGATGACGCCTGATGGACCGAACCATCGGGTCGACGGAACGTTCCCCGGGTTGCGGCGTCCCGCCTCAGCCCCGTCCGGCCAGGGCGCGCTCCTCGACGCCGATGCGGTGGCGCAGCAGCAGGGCGTTGGCGAGCGAGAAGGCGATGGCGATCACCCAGGCGTCGAAGGCCAGGGGCAGCACCGCGATCTCCGCCGTCACGATCAGGTAGTTGGGGTGCCGCACCCAGCGATAGGGGCCGCGGCGCACCAGCGGGGCGCCGGGCAGGCTTAGCACCCGGGTGGTCCAGTACGGCCCCAGCGTCGCCACCACCCAGAGTCTTGCGGCTTGCAGCAGCAGGAACAGGGCCAACATCGGCCAGGACGGGATGCTGTCGGCCGGCACCAGCAGGAAGACGGCCAGCAGCCAGGCGCCGTGCAGCAGGATGAACAGCGGATAGTGCCGGGCGCCGCTCTCGACCGCGCCACGGGCGCGCAGCCGGGTCTCGTTGCGGCGGGCATAGGCCAGCTCGCCCAGGCGCTGCGCCGCTACCAGCAGCGCCAGCAATTGCGCCCAGCCCAGCATCAGCCGCAATCCAGCACGGCGAAGCCGGCGCAGAAGCCGGGGCCCAGCGCGCTCAGCAGCCAGCGGCCGGCCATCTGCCGGCGCTTCTCCGCCAGCACGAACAGCACCGTCACTGCCGACATGTTGCCGTAGCGGCGCAGCACCGCCCGTTCCGCCGCCATCGCCGGGTCCGGCAGGTCGAAGGCATCGCGCAGCGCCTCGACCACCTTGGTGCCCCCGGGATGGAACACGAAGCCGGAGAGGTCGCCGAGGGCGAGCCCGTGCCGGTCGAGGAAGGCCTCCGCCGCCGGCCGCAACTCGTGGCGCACCAGCGCCGGGATGTCGCGCGAGAAGATCACGCCGAGCCCGTCCGCCTCGACCGACCAGCCCATCACATCCAGCGTGCCGGGCCAGCGATGCTCGCCGGTCGGCCCCAGGGCCGGCACCCCGTCTTCCGGCCGGATCAGCACCGCGGCGGCGCCGTCGCCGAACAGCGCCGTGGCGACGACATTGCTCTTGGTCAGGTCGCCGCGGCGGAAGGTCGGGCCGCACAGCTCCACCACCAGGAGCAGCACCGTACCGTGGAGCGCGCGCGACAGGGCCGCGGCGCGGGCGAGGCCCAGCACGCCGCCGGCGCAGCCCAGGCCGAAGACCGGCAGCCGCACCGTATCCGGCCGGAACGGCAGCCGCTCCATCAGCCGGGCGTCGAGGCTGGGCGTGGCGATGCCGGTCGAGCAGATGGTGACGATGGCATCGACGTCGCCGGCGCCGATGCCGCCCTCGTCCAGGCAGCGCCTTGCCGCGTCCTCGAGGAGGTCGAGCGCCGTGTCCAGGAACACCGCGCTGCGGTCGTGCCAGTCATGCGGGGCGAAGTACCAGTCCAGCGGCACGGCGGAGCGGCGGGTGTCGATGCCGGCAGCGTCGTAGATCGGCGCCATGCGTTCGAACAGCTCCGGCCGCGCCGCGAAGACGCGCCGGGCGCCCTCGCGCGCCTCGTCCTGGGTGATCACGTGTCGGGGAACGGCCGTGGCCAGCCCCGCGAGCCTGGGCATACTCTACCTCCGCGGGGTCCGCCCCGCTCAGGGTGAGACCAGGGAACTGGTCCGTCCAGGCTGTTCGGACAGGGCGACCGCCGCGTTTCCGGCAGCGAACGGCGTCAGGATGCCGCGGGGCCTGTGACCCTGCGTGGCCGCAGCGCCGTCGCGGCGACCACGGCGGCGGCGAGGCAAGCGGCGGCCGCGCCCGTCGCCAGCGGCGGGAAGCCGGCGGCGGCATAGCCGATCCCGGCCAGGCCGGTGCCGGTCAGGGTGCCGAGATAGGTGACGGCGCTGTTCAGCCCCAGCACCGCGCCGCGCGCCTCGGGCTTCGCCCGGGACAGCAGCAGCACCAGGATGTTCAGCCCGAAATGGTTGGCGAAGCCCCACAGCCCGGTCAGCGCGGCGATCGCGGCGAAGCTGTGCGCCGCCGGCAGCATCAGCGCGTAGATCGCCGCCACAGCCAGCAGCACCAGCGGGAACAGCCGGCGCGGCCCCAGCCGGTCGACCAGCCCGTCGCCCAGGCTGGCGGCGCCGAAGCCGACGCCGTAGGTCAGCACGATCACCCCCGCCTGGCTGGCGCTGAGGCCGAGCGTAGCCCGCACATGGTCGCCGATGAAGGCGTAGACGCCGTAGAAGGACGCCATAAAGCCGAGGCAGATCGCCAGCAGCGCCGGCACTCCGGGATAGGCGAGGGGGGCGACCAGCGCTCTCAGTCCCGGCCTCGCTGCCCGCGGGCGCGGCGGGGCCGGCAGCCGGGCGGTGCCGAACATGGAGAGGATTGCCAGGCCCGCCAGCAGCAGGAAGACGGCGCGCCAGCCCAGCGTCTCGGCGACCAGGGCGGCGGCCGGTACCCCGGCGACCATGGAGATCGACCAGCCGGTCAGCACCCGGCCCAGGACCCGGGATTCCCGGCCCGGCGGCGCGATGGTGGTGGCCAGGGTGTAGATCGAGGGCAGGATGATCCCGGCGCCGAGCCCGGCCAGCGCCTGGGCTGCCGCGAGCATCAGCCAATGCATGGCGAAGGCCGAGAGCAGCGTCGCCGCCGCCAGCCCGACCATGCCGCCCAGCAGCGCCCGGCGTGGTCCGATGCGATCGATCTGCGGTGCCAGCAGGAAGGCCGACAGCGCGGTCGCCCCACCATAGGCGGCGATGGCGTGCGAGACGGCCACCGGCGTCGCCCCCATCGCCGCGGCGACGTCGCCCAGGATCGGGCTCAGCACCAGCGAGTTCGAGCCGACCACGGCGATGCCGGCGGTCAGGATCGCAGTCTGCAGCGAGACAGCGCTCTGATGTTGATGGTGTTCGGGCATGAGGCGATACTCGCCGAACCTGGTTCGGTCATGAAGAGTGATTCACGTGGTCATCGAAAATACGAAAACGGTTCGGCGCCGGCCCGCCGAGGCCCCATCCCTCGATGCTGTCGACCGAAAGCTGTTAGGGCTGCTCGCGACCGATGCGACACTGAGCTACGCCGAGCTCGGCCGGGCGCTGAACCTGTCGCCGCCGGCGGTGCATGAGCGGGTGAAGCGGCTGAAGCGCGACGGGGTGATCAAGGCCACGGTGGCGGCGCTGGATGGGCGCAAGCTCGGCAAGCCGATCCTGGCCTTCATCCATGTCAACACGACCGGCTGGGGCAAGACCCAGGAGATGCTCGACCTGGCGCAGCGGCCGGATGTGGAGGAGATCCACACCGTCACCGGCGACACCTGCGTGATGCTGAAGGTGCGGACGCAAGACGCCCAGGGGCTGGAGGACCTGCTGCGGGTGATCTACGACATCCCCGGCGTCCAGGGCACGCGCAGCTACATCGTCCTCAGCTCGCATCTGGAGCGCGGGGCGCTGCCGGCCGGTTAGGGAGCGGGTGACGCGTCTATGGTTTGCGCGGGCCGCAGGCGGCATTCGGCCAGGCGGTCCAGCTCGTCCAGCGCGGCAGCGTGGCGCTGGCCCCAGTCGCACAGGGCGCGCAGCACCGGCTCCAGGCTCAGCCCCAGCGACGTGGCCGTGTAATCCACCCGCGGCGGCACCTGGCGGAAGATCTCGCGGTGGACCAGGCCGTGCTCCTCCATCTCGCGCAACTGCTGGATCAGCACCTTCTGGCTGATCTCGGGCAGCGATCGCCGGAGCTGGGACAGCCGTCGCGGTCCTTCGAACAGGTGGTACAGGATGACCGCCTTCCAGCGGCCGCCGACCACCTTGAAGGCGCGCTCCACCGGCAGCACCGGCAGCCGCTTGATCGTCTCGGCCATGGTCACCTTCTGGTCAGTATGGAACGAAAGGGTGTGTAGAGCCGCAGATCGGCATACTGGCAAAAGGCGCCTTACGCTGTCCAACGCCAGGTGAGGCCATGAAAGCCGTCCAGTTCAGCCGCTTCGGCGGGCCCGAGGTGCTCGAGATCGTCGAGCGGCCGACCCCGCCACCCGGCCCAGGCGAGGTGCTGGTCCGGGTGCGGGCCGCCGGGGTGAACTATTTCGAGACGCTGCTGCGCCGGGATCTCTACGCCGTGACGCCCGAGCTGCCGATGGTCCCGGGCGTCGAGGTGGCAGGAGAGATCGAGGCGGTGGGGGAGGGCGTCGACGCTGCCCTGCATGGCGTGCGGGTCGCGGTGCCGATGTTCGCGATCGGCCGCCCCACTGGTGGCTACGCCGAGTATGTCGCCGCCGACGCCGGTTCCGTCGTGCCGCTGCCCGACGACTTGTCCTTCGAGGATGCCGTGGCGCTGCTGGTGCAGGGGCTGTCTGCGCTGCATCTGGCGCGGCACAGTCCGCTGCGCGGGCGGACGGTGCTGGTCACCGCCGCGGCCGGCGGCGTCGGATCTCTGCTGCTGCCGCTCGCCCGGCGCGCCGGCGCGGAGCGGGTGATCGCCGTGGCGGGCGGGCCGGAGAAGCTGGATGTCGCCCGCGGCCTGGGAGCGGATCTCGGCATCGACTATCGCGAGTCCGGCTGGGCCGCCAGGGTCCAGGTGGCCACCGGCGGGCTGGGGGCCGACATCATCTACGACACCGTCGGCGGCGCCGTGACCAAGGCCTGCCTCGACGCCCTGGCGCCGGGCGGCGAGCTGGTGTTCGGCGCGTTGGGCCGGTTCGAACTCGGGGCCGCCGAGCTGGAAGGAATGATCCTCCAGAACCAGTCCCTGAAGGGCTTCGCCCTGCTGCCGCTGCTGACGCCCGAAGGTCTGCGGACCGATCTGGCGGAGCTGTTCGCCCTGGCCGCAGCCGGTGCGTTGACGGTGCGGCAGGGCGGGCGCTACCGCCTGGACCAGGCCGCCGAGGCGCACCGGGCGCTGGAAAGCCGCCGGAGCACTGGCAAGGTCGTGCTGATCCCGTAGGAAGGTTCAGCCGCGCTCGCGCCGGTAGTGCAGGATCACGGCGCCGGTGTCGAGCGGCCTGGTCTCGATCAGCTTCAGGTCGATGCGGTCGAAGCCTGGGGCGAACAGACGCTGTCCGTCGCCGAACAGGTTCGGCGTCACCATCAGCCGGTACTCGTCGAACAGGTCGCGGGCGACGAAGCTCTGGGCGATGCCGGCGCCGCCGAACATGAACAGGTCGCCGTCGCCTTCCGCCTTCAGCCGCGCGACGGCGCCCTCCAGGTCGTCGCGCACCACCGTGCCGTTCCAGCCGGGATCGCCGGCCAGCGTGGTCGAGAACACGGTCTTGGGCAGCCGGTTCATCACCGGGGCCCAGGAGATGCCTGCGGCCGGGCTGTCCGGATCGGTTGCCGCCGGCTCCCAGAACGCCTTGTTGAACAGGAAGTTGACCCGGCCGTAGAGCAGGTGGCCCGCCCGCTCCAGGGCATAGCCGGACCAGTGCGTCGCCAGGTCGTCGGACCATTGCGGCGGCACGAACTCCCCCTTCGGCCCGGTGATGTAGCCGTCCAGGCTGATGAACATCGACAGGATGGCCTTGCGCATGGGTGTCCTCCTCTCGAATTATTCTGATTGCGTATCGCAACTGGTTGCGTTCTATCCATTCCGATTGCATATTGCAAGCGGAAAAGGAGCGACCCGCATGACCAGCGAACCGCGATCCGGCTGTCCGATCAATCTCACCCTCGAGGCCCTGGGCGACCGTTGGAGCCTGCTGGTGATCCGCGACATCATGTTCGGCGACCGGCGGCATTTCCGCGAGCTGCTGACCCAGTCGGAGGAGGGCATCGCCTCCAACATCCTGGCCGACCGGCTGAAGCGCCTGACCGAGTCCGGGTTCCTGACCCGCGCTGGCGACGAGACCCACAAGCAGAAGGCGATCTACAGCCTGGCCGAGAAGGCGATTCAGTTGGTGCCGCTCCTGGCCCATATGGGCGCCTGGGGCCGCCGCCACATGCCGGCCACCCGCGACCTGTCGATCCGCGCCCAGCTGCTGGAGGAGGGCGGGCCGGCGCTGTGGGAGGAGTTCATGGAGGACCTGCGCAGCACCCATCTCGGCCGGCCGCGCCGGCGCAGCGGCCCAACCGTTGCCGAGCGGCTGCGCGACGCGTTCCTGGCGGTCCGTGCCGCCGGCTGAGGAAATTTTCGAGGCCGTGTCGGAACCTCGGCCAGGGGACCGTCCTTGGGGCATCAAAGATTCAAACCAGGAGATGCCCCCGTGATCCCCACCCCCACCTCCGACCGCGAGCTCGTCCTGACCCGCCTGATCGACGCGCCGCGCGAGAAGCTGTTCCGCGCCTGGACCGAGCCCGAGCTGATGAAGCAGTGGTTCACGCCGCGGCCCTGGACCACCCCGGTGATCGAGGTCGATCTGCGCCCGGGCGGCTCCAACCTGATCGTGATGCGCGGCCCCGATGGGACCGAATCCCCGATGCGGGGCGTCTATCTCGAAGTGGTCAGGAACGAGCGCCTGGTCTTCACCGACGCCTACACCCGCGCCTGGGAGCCGTCGGAGAAGCCGTTCTTCACCGGCATCATCACCTTCGAGGACGAGGGCGGGAAGACCCGCTACACGGCCCGGGCCCTGCACTGGACCGTAGCCGACCGCGAGGCGCATGAGAAGATGGGCTTCCACGAGGGCTGGGGCCAGTGCGCCGACCAGCTGGCCGAGCTCGTGACGAAGATCTGACGCCGCCGTAGGTTGGGTTCGCGTTGGGCGAACCCAACACCGTTCGGACCGCACCCATGTTGGGTTCGCAGTCGCGAACCCAACCCACTCTTCCGATCAGCCGGCCGTGGCCTTGCTGCGATAGTGGTAGCGGTACAGCTCGGTGCGAAAGCCCAGCGACCCGTAGAGCGCCAGGGCCGGCTGGTTGTCGGCCACCACCTGCAGGCAGGCGCCGCCGGCGCCCCGGGTCAGCGCCCAGTCCATCAGATGGCCGACGGTCCGCGTCCCGTATCCGCGCTGTCGGTGCTCGGGGTCGGTGGCGACGGATTCGACCACCAGCAGCCGGTCATGCACGACGCCATAGGCCGTCGCCACCACCCGGCCGTCGATCCGGCAGGACGCGAAGGTCTTGGGCAGGACGATGCTGTCGAGCATTTGGCGGAACACCGGATCGTCCGGGTCGGACCGCAGGGCGAGCCAATCTTCGTCCGGCCGGTCCGACAGCTCGATCCAGGCGCAGTCCCGCGGCCGGTGGTCGGCCAGGTCCGCCAGCAGGGTGGCGGTTTCGGCCTCGGCGGCATAGCCCTGCCGCTGCAGCGGTCCGTCCATGCCCGCAGCGATCGACGGCACCCGGAACCGGGCCGGCTGGCCGAGGCCGCGATAGATCCCTTCCGCCGCGGCGATGATGCCGCTCGGGTCGCGCGGGCCGCTGCGCAGCGGGTTGACCGAGTTGGTGCGTCGCGTGGCGCCGCCGGAGGCGCGCAGCAGCCAGCCGCCCAGCAACATCTGCCGTGGCGACGGCCAGGCGTTCTGGCAGGCTTCCTCGACTCTCCAGGCGATATCGTCGGCGGACATGGGCGCTGATCCCCGGAAACGGAAAGGGCCGGACGGCTGCCCGGCCCTCTCTCTATGTAGCGACGATTCAGCGCCGCGGCAGCAGCTTCTGCACCTCGTCGGCGGCGTCGGCCAGGGCCTCCTCCGGCGTCGCGCTCTGCTCCACCACCCGCGACAGGTTGTCGACGATGGTCTGGGTCACCTTCACGCCGTTGGTGCCGGGGAAGGCGTACCACGGCCGCATCTTCGGCATCTGCTCCAACCCGGCACGGAACAGCGGGTTCTTGGCATAGAAATCGCCGAGATATTCGGCCGACTTGGGCGCCATCTCGTTGTTCGGGACATAGCCGGTGCCGGGCACCACCACCGAGGCGCCGTAAGGGCCGGCGGCGAATTTGATGAACTCCCAGGCCGCCTGCTGCCTGGCCGGGTCGCGGGTCAGCATCACCGCGGCGTTGCCGCCGGTCGGCAGCCGGCCCTTGGCCGGGTCCAAGAGCGGGATCGCCGCGGTCCGCAGCTCGAACTTGTCGCCGACATTCTTGATGGTGTTCCGCAGCGCGCCCGTGGTCTGGAACTCGATCCCGACCTTGCCGGCGACGAAGGCCTGCTCGCCGGCGGACTTGGTGAAGACGGGCATGCCGCCCTCGGTGACCATGCGCTGGACCAGGGTGAAGGCGGCCAGCCCCTCCTGCCCGTCGAAGGCGACCTTCTTCTCATCCGCCGACAGCATGTCGCCGCCGGCGCCGAACAGCAGGGCGCTGAACATCCAGTCGTCGCCCTGCCAGCGGAAGTCGATGCCGTCGACGCCGTCGCCCAGCGCCTTGATCTTGGCGCCCAGCGCCAGCACCTCGTCCCAGGTCTTGGGCGGAGTGTCGGGATTGCCGCCGGCTTTCCGCACGAGGTCGGCGTTGTAGTACATGATCGGGTTCGAGGTGGCGAAGGCCAGCCCGGCCTGCTGCCCGCCGAACTGGGCCAGGCCCAGGATATGGTCGCTGAAGCCCTGCTCGGCCATATGGCCGTCCTTCTCGACGAAGGGCTTGAGGTCGACCGAGATGCCGCGCTCCGCCACCACCCGCAGCCGGTTCAGGCCGATGAAGGTGATGTCCGGCATCTCGGCGGTGCCGGCCTGGCGCAGGATCAGCTGCAGCCCGTCCTCATAGGTCGGCGACGGGCTGGCGAAGACGATCTTGATGTCCGGATGCTCGGCCATGAACTTCTGCGAGATCGTGTCCATCACGTCCTTGAAGAAGCCCGGCATCGGGTAATGGACGGTCAGGGTGGTCTCGGCCTGCGCGGCACCCACCAGCCCCGCCGCCAGAGCCATGCCCGCCAGCGCGGTTCGGATCAATTTCACGTTTGCCCCTCTCTGGAAGAAATACGACCGGGTCAGCCCTTCAGCCCGGTCAGGGTGATGCCTTCGATGAAGCGGCGCTGGGCGGCCAGGAAGGCGGCGACCAGCGGCAGGGTGACCACCACCGTGGCGGCCATCAGCGCGCCGTAGTCGTCCCCGGCTTCGGCGGCGCGGAAGAACAGCAGGCCCAGCGGCGGCGTCGCCATGCGGGTATCGCTGACCACGATCAGCGGCCAGAACAGGTCGTTCCAATGGGCGACGACCGAGAAGATCGCGAAGGCGGTGATCGCCGGCCAGGCGTTCGGCACGATGACGCGCCAGACGATCGCCAGCTCCGACATCCCGTCCAGCCGCGCCGCGGCGATCAGGTCGTCCGGCATCGCCCGGAAGAACTGCAGGAACAGGAAGATGCCGAACACCGAGATGGTGAAGGGCGCCACCAGCGCGACGTAGGTGTTCAGCGTCCCGGTGGCCGACAGCGCCACGTAGATCGGCAGGGCGATGGCGTGGATCGGCACCAGGAGGCCCAGCATGATCATCGTGACCATGGCCCGGGATCCGCGGAAGCGCAGCTTGGCCATGGCATAGGCGCAGGGCACGGCGACCAGCACCTGCAGCACCAGGATCAGGCCGCAGACGATCACGCCGTTCAGCAGGATCTGCGCCATCGGCACCCGGGTCACCGCCTTGGTCAGGTTCTCCACCAGCGCCCAGCGCTGCGGCAGCAGCGAGAGCGACGAGGAGAAGATCTCGTCCTGCGGCTTCAGCGCGACCGACAGCATCCACAGATAGGGCGCGACGAAGACCAGGGCCCCGAGCGACAGCAAGGCCAGGCGGGTGATCCTGAGGGGGGACCAGGCGGTCATGCGTAATGCACCCGGCGGTCGAGGACGCGGTACTGCAGCAGCATCAGCACCACCAGCACGGCCAGGAACACCACCGTCATCGCCGAGGCGTAGCCGACCCGGAGATAGACGAAGCCTTCCTGGTAGATGGTCCAGAGCAGCACCTCCGACGCCTTGTTCGGGCCGCCCTGGGTCAGGGTGCCGACGGTCTCGAACACCTTCACCGCGTTGACCACGCTGATGGTGATCACGAACAGCGTCGTCGGCCCCAGCATCGGCCAGGTCACCAGCCGGAACCGCTCCCAGGCGCCGGCGGCGCCGTCGATCTCGGCGGCGGCATACAGCTCGCGCGGGATCGCGGTCAGCCCGGCCAGGAACAGCACCATGTTGAAGCCGACCGACTGCCACACGCCGATCAGCGCCAGGCTCAGCAGCACGGTCTTGCTGTCGCCCAGCCAGTTCGGGCCGGGGATGCCGAACAGGCGCAGCATCTCGTTCACCGGGCCGATGCTGGGGTGCAGCAGGTACTGCCAGACCGTGGCCATGGCCACGAGCAGCGAGGCGACGGGCAGAAAGTAGACAGTGCGGAACAGGGCGCGGCCGCGCGTCTCCGCCTCGATCAGCAGGGCGACGCCGAGGCCCAGCAGCACCGAAGCCGGGGTGACGATGGCGGTGTAGATCGCAGTGTTCTTCAGCGAGATCAGGAAGGTGCGGTCGCCCAGCAGCTCGGCGTAGTTGTCGAGACCGATGAACCGGATGCCGTCATAGCCCAGCTCGTAGTCGCTCAGGCTGAACCCCACCACCGCCAGCGTGGGCGCCAGGATCAGCATCGCCAGCAGCAGCACCGCCGGGGCGGACAAGCGCCAGGCGGCGAAGCCCTCCGCCCGCGCCGCGGCCCGCGCGGCCCGGCGGGCGGTGCCGTCGTCGAGGGCGAGATCAGCCATGGGCGGCGATCCGAAGCGGCGCCGCCGTCACCGGCAGGCGGCCGCCCTCCGGGCCGAAGACCAGGATTTCGGCGGCGTCGACCGCCAGGGTCGCCGGCGCGCCGGGGGCCAGGTCAACCGCCAAGGCCGGGGCAGTCTTGGCGACCAGTTCGGCGCCGTCGGCCAGGGCCAGGAAGACCAGCAGCTCGGACCCCAGGAACTCCAGCCGCCGCACCTTTGCGGTCAGGCTGGGCGCCGCCAGGCCCGGCTGGCCCGGCATCAGGAGGCGCAGCGCCTCCGGCCGCACACCCAGCCTTACCGCCGTGCCGGGCGCGGCCTCGACGTCGTCGACCAGGACCCGGCCGCTGATGCGGGCGGCGCGCGTCTCGTCCAGCACCGTCTGCAGCAGGTTGATGCGCGGGCTGCCGATGAACTGCGCCACCTCGACATGGGCCGGGTCAGCATAGACCTTCGCCGGGCTGTCCAGCTGCAGCAGCCGGCCGCCCATCATCACGGCCACCCGGTCGGCCATGCTCAGCGCTTCGGACTGGTCATGGGTGACGTAGAGCGTGGTGACGCCGGCGCGGCGGTGCAGCTCGACGATCTCGCCGCGGGTGTGGACGCGGAGGTTGGCGTCGAGATTCGACAGGGGCTCGTCCATCAGGAAGGCGGCAGGCCGGCGCACCAGGGCGCGGGCCAGGGCCACCCGCTGGCGCTGGCCGCCGGACATCTGGCCCGGCTTGCGGTCCAGCAGATGGTCGATCCTCAGGCTGGCAGCCGTGTCGCGGACCTGGGTCTGGATCTCCGCGCGCAGCGCTCGTTGGCCGGGCATCAGGTTGCCGATGAAGGGCAGGCGCTGGGCTGTCGACAGCCGCCGCATCGCCAGCGGCACGGCGATGTTCTGGCCGGCCGTGAGATGCGGGTACAAGGCGTAGGACTGGAACACCATGGCGATGTCGCGCGCCGCAGGGCGCAGCGCCGTGATGTCGCGGTCGTCCAACTGCACCGATCCGGTGTCGGCGTGCTCCAGCCCGGCGGCGATGCGCAGCAGCGTAGTCTTGCCGCAGCCGGACGGGCCGACCAGGGCGATGAACTCGCCCGGCGCCGCCTCGATGGTCACGTCCTGCAGGATACGGTTGCCGCCGAAGGCCTTGCTGATGCGGCGCAGGGCGAGCCCGGTCACGAAGCGGCCTCGGCGGGTTGGTGGCGGGGATAGACCTCGTGGATCACGTCGTCGATCACGAAGGGCTGCAGCTCCGGCAGCTCCACGATCTCGCTCGACACCGTCTCGTCGAGGGTGTGGATCACGGCGCCGAGGATGCGGTCGCCCGGCATGTCGCGCTCCATCGGCCCGACGACGAAGCCGGAGGAGGGGCCCCAGACATAGCGGGTGCCGAGATGGGCGCCGGTCCAGGCGCGGTGCAGGTGGCCGCTGGCGACCAGGGCCACACCGTGCCGCTCGAACAGCTCCAGCAGCCGGCGGCGCGGCGCCGGGCGGATGCTCCAATAGCCGGTGTCGCCCTCGTCCGGCCGGTCGACGAAGATCGGCTTGTGGGTGAAGACCGCGACGCCGCGGCCCTCGCAGGCCTCCAGCACGCCCTCCAGCCAGGCGAACTGCTCCGCCTCCTCCGCGTCGTCGTCGCCGATAACCTGGCTGTTCAGCCCGACCAGGCGCCAGCCGGGCTGGTCGTGCACCCAGCGGTCCGGCCCGACGATGCGGCGCCAGCGCTCCAGCCGCTCGCGATTGGCCGGCTGGCGCGTCCCGGGCAGGTCGCCGACATCATGGTTGCCGGGCACCGACAGCACGGGGAAGGGCAGGGCGCGCAGCAGCTCGGCGCAATGCTCCAGATCGGCCTCGACATCGGCCCCGTCGACGCTGAGGTCGCCGGTGTGGACCACCAGGTCCGGCCGCGCGGCCTGCAGCCACTCCGCCAGCGGCGCCCAGTTCGGCGCGAAATGGCGCTTGCCGGGGCTCAGATGGGTATCGGTGATCTGGATCACCCGCACGGTCGGCTCCTTTGCTGCTGCCGATCGCGCCGGACGTCATGGCAAAGCACCCGCGCATCGGGCGGTCCGACGAGCGGCGGCAATCGGATGTGTCGAAATGCGAGCTTTGGTGCCGCGGCCGGTGTCCGGTTCCGCTGCGTCTCGCGGCGCGCGGATGATAGGAGCCGGAGATGACGGATCTGTTGCGTGTGCATGAAGAATCGATGTCCGCCGAGCCGGATCGGCGGTCGACGCCGTGAAGCATCGGCGGGCATCATGGTCCGGGGGGCGACTCGAAGAAGGCGGATGGATGATCGTTCGAGGGTGGCAGGCGGAATGGCGATGACCGAGGCGGCGACCCGCCGGCGATCGCCGCTGCTGATGGCCCTGGTGCAATGGAACCGCGCCACCATCCCCTGGCCGGTGGCGCTGCGCAACGCGCTGGCCGTGGCGCTGCCGGTGGTCCTCGGCGTGCTGTCCGGCCAGACCGATGTCGGGCTCGCCGTCGCCGGCGGCGCGCTCAACGTCGTCACCTCCGACGCGCCGGGGCCGCATGCGCTGCGCCTGCGCCGCATGCTGCTGATCTCGCTCGGCGCCGGGCTGGCGGCCCTGGCCGGCTTCTCGCTCGGCACGCAATGGCTGCCCTTCCTGCCGGTGCTCGCGGTCTCCGCCTTCCTTCTTGCCATGCTGGTGGCGCTCGGCCCGGTGGCGACGCAGGGTGGCACCGCGATCCTGATCGTGCTGGTTGTGACCGCGGGCACCGCCGGCCACGGCTTCGATCCCTGGGCCGCCTCCGGCCTGTTCTTCGCCGGCGGCCTGCTGGCGACGCTGTTCTCTGTCGCCGCCTGGCCGCTCCGGATCTACCAGCCGGAGCGCGACGCGCTGGCCTCGGTCTACCGCATGCTGTCGGAGATCGCCCGGGCGATGCCGGAGGACACGGAGTTCATGCCGCTGGCCGATTCCCTGGGCGAGGCACAGCAGCTGCTGGCCCGCGGCGGTGCCGCCCGGATCCGTGGGGTCGAGGCGTTCCGGGTGTTGCTCGGCCTGGCCGAGCGCATCCGGCTCGAGCTCCTGGCCCTGTCCGACCTGCGCGGGCAGGTCGATGATCCGGCGCTGCCGGCCGTGATGCGCCAGGCGGCGGTGGTGCTGCGCGGCCTCGGCATGGCGCTGCGCCAGGGCCGGCCGATGGAGGGCGGGGCGGCGCTGAAGGGCTTCGAGGCGGCGCTGGCCGGGCTGCGTGACGCCCGCCACGCCACGCACGATCCGCTCCTGCGGTCCCGCCTGCACCTGGCGGAGGCACGGGCGATCGGGCTGGCCGGCGCCCTGCGCGCCGCGATCCGCAACACGGCCGAGGCCGGCGCCCGCGGCGACCGGCGGGCGGCCGAGCGCGACGCCCTGCAGCCGGCGGCGCTGCGCCCCGGCGCGCCGCTGGCGACGCTTCGCGCCAACCTGTCGCTGTCCTCCGCCGCCTTCCGGCATGCGCTGCGGCTTACCGTCTGCGTGGTGGCGGCGGAGGCGCTGGGCCGCGCCATCGGCCTGCCGCAGTTCTACTGGATCGCGATGACCGTGGTGATCGTGCTGAAGCCGGATTTCGGCGGCACCGTCAGCTTCGGCCTGCTGCGCATGTTCGGCACCCTCGCCGGACTGCTGGTGGCCACCGCCGTCGTCTATCTGGTGGCCGACCATCCGCTGGCCCAGGCGCTGCTGCTCGCGCCGCTCTATTTCGGGTTCCGCTACCTGGTGCCGGTGCATTACGGCCTGGCGGTGTCGCTGCTGACCGCCGTGGTGGTGCTGCTGCTGGGCCTGGCCGGGCAGCCGGCCGGCCATACGCTGCTGGACCGCGGCGTCGCCACCGTGCTGGGCAGCCTGCTGGCGCTGGCCGCCTATCTGCTGTGGCCGACCTGGGAGCGGGGGCGCGAGCGGCCGGTGATCGCCGCCATGCTCGACGCCTACGCCGCCTATCTGGCCGCGCTGCTCGGCACCGACCCGAAGGCCCAGGCCGAGGCCCGCACCGCCGCCCGCGGCGCCCGGGTCAATGCCCAGGCCTCGGTCGAACGGCTGCGGGTCGAGCCGGCCGATCCCGAGCAGCCGGCGCGGGCCGAGGCGATCTTCGCCAATGCCAATCGCATCCTGCGTGCCGGCATGGCGCTGGAGAGCGCACTGCACGACCACGGCGGCGCGGCGCTGGCGAAGCATGCCGCGATCGGGTCCTTCGGCCATGCCATCGCCGCCGCCCTGGGCGAGCTGGCGGCGGCGCTGCGCGACCACCGGGCGCCGGCGATCCCGTCCGACCTGCCGGCGCGCCACCGGGCGCTGGCCGAGCTGCTCGACCCGGCCCGCCAGCCGGACGCGGATCTGCCGGTGATCATGGCGCTGCTTGAGGCGACCGACCGTATGGTCGACGCCGTCGAGGCGCTGGCCGGGGTGATCGGAGCCGGGGCGGCCGTGCCGCCGCAGACGAACCTCTGGTAGTCAGCGGCGGCGGGCTGGGCCGTTGCCTTCCAGAAGCCGGATCAGGCGTCGGTTCTGGCGGGCGCGGGCGATGTCCGGCGGCGTGCCCCCGAAGTCGTTCCGCCGCTGCGGATCGGCGCCGCGGGCCAGCAGCAGCTTGACGACCTCGATCCGGTTCTGCATCACGGCTTCGTGCAGCGGGGTATTGCCGAGCTCGCCCGACGCATTCGCATCGGCGCCGCCGTCCAGCAGCGCCGTGATCTCGTCGGTCCGGCCGCGGTTTGCCGCGACATGGATCGGGGCGTCGCCGAAGATCCCGACCTGGTTCACGTCGGACAGGTCGATCCCGGCAAAATCGGGCAGATCCTCGTCCTTGTAGCGTCTCAGCACATCATCGGCGTTCATCAAGGCATTCTCACCATAGGAGTATCAGGCCGCATCGCGCCGCATCGCTGCGCTCTCGACCACGGCGGCAATGGCGTCGAGCATGGCGGTGTCGTCGCCGGCCATGGCCTCCATCGACGCCATGCGGTCGATCACCGTGGCGGCCACGCTCTCCTCCACGGTGCCCTCGGCATAGGCGTAGTAGATCACCGCGCGCTCGCCGTCGCGGTGGCAGCGCCCCTCGATCTGCTGCAGCTGGATGGCGCTGTGGCGCATGTCGTGCACCACCAGCGACCGGTCGCGGTCGCCGCCCGGCAGCTCGCCGCGATGCAGCGAGATCGATTCCGTGACCGTGAACAGCACCGCGTCCAGCCGGCCGGTCTGGAAGGCGATCCGGACATCCTCGTTGGCGTTGCCGGTCTGCGTGCCGTTGATCTCGCCAACCGACCAGCCGCGGCCGCGCAGCGTCTCGGCCAGCATGGCGCTGGTCTCCAGGAAGGCGACGGAGACCGCGACCTGCTGCCCGTTGGCCAGCAGGTCCTCGCAGAAATCGGCGGTGCCGGCGATGCGCAGCAGGCTAGCCTTCTGGCGGAAGCGCAGGTCGGCCGCCCAGCCGGTGGCGCGGCGGGTGCTGCCGCCGGCCAGGCCGAGCTCGCGCCGGAACTCGCGCCAGGTCGCCTCGTAGAGCCGCCGGGCCGGCGCGTCCAGCGCGGTCGGCGCCAGCTCGCGCTGCACCTCCGGCCAGCCGGCGATGTCCTCCGGCCGGCGGCGCAGCCCGATCGCCTTGGATCCCTTGTACAGCAGGTCGGCCATCACCCGGCGGTCCTCCGGGTTCGGCTCCCAGCTCCAGTTCTTCCAGCGGCCCTTGGCGCGGCCGATGCGCAGCCGCTTCATCAGGGCGCGGAATCCGTCGAGGTCGCCGGTGCCGCCCGCAGCCTCGGCCAGCAGCCGGCCGAGATAGGACAGCTCGTGCGGCGCCTGGCCGGCGGTGGCGCTTATATAGATGGTGAACGCGGCGGCCGCGGCCATCTGCCGGCAGACGAGGCCCTGCTGAGAGTTCGGGTTGCGGATGCGGTGCGCCTCGTCGATCACCACGATCGGCCAGGTTCGCTTCGGCGTGCCGTGCTTCGCCAGCTCGTTGTTCTTGGCCCGGGTCGACCGCTTGGTGCTGGCCGGCGGCGGCGCCAGCAGCACCTTGGTCTTCTCGAAATTGATCAGCGTCACCCGCTTCGCCGCGGTGCCGGAGCGGGCGATGGTCCGGCGCCATTGCGGCACGGCGCCCTTCGGGCAGATCACCAGCACCTCGTTCTCCGGCATCGCCGCGACCGCCAGCCAGGCCGACAGGGTCTTGCCCAGCCCGGTCAGATCGCCCAGCAGGAAGCCCGGTCGCCCCTTCGTCCGGGCCGCGAGGATGGCGTCTCGGGCCACCAGCTGGTGCGGCCGCGGCACGAAGCCGGGGCCGTCATCGGCAGGGCGGATCTTGGCAGCCGGATCGATGGTCTCCATCGCGCCTTCCTGGCCCGATCCGGGGCGAAGCGCAATGGCACCCGCCGCGATTCCCGGCCGGCCTCTTGGCAGGACGTGTTCCCTGTGTCCAAGGCAATGGTATGATATTCCTGTTACATCGTTGTTTTTGCTTTGTTTTATGGATGGCCGGGAGCATGGTGCGCCGCGTCATCCCGAAACGATCGCTTGCGATCAGAGGTTTCCATGAGGAAGAGCTTATTCTGTGGGGCCGCATTGGCGGCCCTCGCCGTCGCGAGTACGGCCCAGGCCGACGACGCCAATGTGACGTCGGGCCTGCAGCTCAAGATCTCCGGCCGCATCGGCTTCCTGGCAGGGCTGTCGTTGACCGACAACGGCACCGAGAAGTTCGATCGCGACTACGACTTCGCGTCCGGCGCGCGGATGCAGTTCGACATCAAGAACGTCACCGATTCCGGCCTGGAATACGGCGCCCGCATCCGGTTCAACAACGTCAACCGGCGCCAGGACGTCACGGTCGACCGCACCTATGTCTACGTCAAGGGCGACTTCGGCACGGTCACCTTCGGCGACGCCCCCTACATTGCCGAGGATATCGGCGTGGTCTACGCGCATCAGACGCTGGCCACGAAGTTCGGCCTCGACACCGACTGGGCCGACGGCTTCCGCAGCTCCGCCAACACCTTCGGCGGCAGCGACAGGTTCTTCGCCGTGGCCGCGTATGACACCATCGGCGGGCTGAGCAACAAGGACACCAAGATCAAGTACACCTCGCCGAACCTGGCGGGTTTCTCCTTCGGTGTCGATTTCACGCCGGTCGTCGGCGGCAACGGCCATGCCGGCAACGGCGGCCGCAACGACCTGTTCAACGACAGCAGCACCCTCTACGAGAATGTGATCGGCGGCGGCGTCGACTACAGCCAGAGCTTCGACGGCACCGCGGTGCGCCTCGCCGCCACGGCCTATAACGGCAACGGCGTCAGCGGCAACCATGACTTCGAGGCCTACACCCTCGGCGGCCAGGTCGGCTTCGCCAACGCCTTCTGGGCCAGCGTGAACTGGACGCACTTCTCCAGCATGTATCAGACCGACAAGGCGATCGACTCGATCGTCGGCGACCTGTCCTACACCACCGGCCCGTGGCTGGCCTCGGTCGGCTATGCCTACACCACGGCTGAGAAGGGCAACGGGCTGGATTCCTCCTTCACCGACGGCCAGGACCTGAAGACCAACCACAGTGTGATCGGGACCCTGGTCTACAACCTGGCGCCGGGGCTCAACCTGTTCAGCGAGCTGCGTTACGAGAAGAACGAGTTCCGCGTGGGCAAGGACTTCGAGACCTCGGCCCTGACCGCCGGCACGGTCCTGACCTTCTGATCCGGACCCCGGGGCGCGGTCCTGCCGCGCCCCCGACCGCCTCAGGCCAGCTTGATTCCCAGCACGTTGGCGCCGGTGTAGAGACCCAGCAGCACGATGGCGATGCTGCTGATCACCAGAAGCGCGTTGAACGCCGCCCCGCCATACAGGTCGGGATCGGTTTCGGACCGCCGCAGGTACCAGACCGCCACCACCGCGGCGAGCAGGAAGATCCCGGTCGCCACGCCGCCGATCTGGATCATCAGCACCGGCGACTGCACGGTCATGTAGGCCAGCCCCCAGATGATCGGCAGCGCCACGGTGAAGATGCGGATCCAGCGCGTCCGCTGCCGCGTGTCGTGCCAGTCCACCGCGCCGATGACGGCGAGCAGGTTGACATACATCCGCGACCAGCTCGGGATCGAGGCCCACAGGGTCGAGCCCAGCACCGCGATCGCGCCGACCAGGAACAGGAACCCGGCCCATTCGCCGAGCGTATCGGTGTACATGCGCGAGACGGTGGTGATCATCTCGTTGCCGGCCGGCACCAGCCCCTGCGGGTTCAGCACCGCGGCGCCCATGATGTAGAAGGCGATGGTCGAGAAGGTGTAGATGCACCAGGACAGGAAGGCGTCCTTGTACATCACGCTGATCCAGCCCCGGGCGCGGCGCTTCCAGGCCTCGCTGCCGTCATTGGGGCCGACCGACCGGGCATATCCCTTCTCGACGCACCAGTAGGTGTAGAAGGTCAGCTCGTCCGCGCCGACGCCGGTGATGCCGAACATCGCGATCGCGGCGCCCACCGCGCCTGCCGGGATGGTCAGGGCCAGCCCCGTGGCCAGATCGCCGGCGGCATAGGGATAGGGCGTGAAGGGCAGGCCGAGCGCGATCACCACCGTGACGAAGGAGAAGACCACGACCAGCAGCACCGCGCCGCGCTCGATCAGGTTGTAGTTGTTGGAATACAGCAGGGCGATCGAGACGCAGACCAGGAGCGCCGTCCAGATCCCGAGCGACGTGGTGCCGAGCGGGTCGCCGCCCAGCGGCATCAGGATCGAGAAGGCCAGCGCGGTGCCGCCCAGGACGCCGCCGACCTGCAGGATCTTCGACAGCGCCATGACGACCCACAGCAGGTTGACCCAGCCGATACGCCCGACGGCCGGCGGCACCTTGTTGTAGCCGGTCAGGGCCGGCTGCCCGGTGGAGATGGTCCAGCGCGCCAGCTCGACCTGCACGGCCACCTTCACGAAGGTCGAGAAGATCACCATCCAGAGCAGGGCGAAGCCGACCTGCGCACCCAGCGTGGTGGTGGCGACGAGCTCCCCGGATCCGACGATCGAGGCCGACAGGATCAGCCCGGGTCCGAGATGCTTCAGGCTGGCGCCCCAGCCTGCGGGCGGCTCGCGGACGCCTTCCGGGGTGAGGTGATAGGGATCGTCGATGTCTGTGGTTCGCCCCTGGGCGATGTCGGTCATGGCGGTTTCCCCTTCTCAGCTCCGCGCATCCCGCCCGATCGTCGTCGGGCTTGCGAATGCGTCCGGTTGCGAAGGCTATCGTCCGACATTTCGGCGCGGCAGACGAGCCCAAACCGTACCCTCCGCCATGGTCGGATGATCCCGAAGCGCCCATATCGTTCCGAAAGGAGCTCGGAAGCGTGAGCGCGTCGCGTGCGGCCCTGTTTGCGGCGATTCTCGTCGCCGGTGTGATCGGCGCCTCCAGCCCTGCGGCCGCGGAGGATGGCACGGCCGGGGCTGTGCCGTCCGGGCCGGCGCTGATGGTCGCGATCGATGGGCCGATCGGTCCGGCGACGGCGCGCCACGTGCATGACGCCCTGGCCGAGGCGGTGGGGCGGCAGGCCGCGGTCGTCATCCTGCGCCTGGACACTCCGGGCGGCCTCGCCACCAGCATGCGCGAGATCATCGCCGAGATGCTGGCCTCGCCGGTGCCGGTCGCCGGCTTCGTCGCGCCGTCGGGCGCTCACGCCGCCAGCGCCGGCACTTATATCCTCTACGCCGCGCATGTGGCGGCGATGGCGCCGGGCACCAATCTCGGCGCCGCCACGCCGGCGCAGATCGGCGGTGCGCCGCCCGGGCTGCCGGGGACGCCCGGCCCGGGCGACGAGGACAAGGGCGGAACCGGCGGCGATGCGATGATGGCGAAGGTGACGAACGACGCCGTCGCCTTCATCCGCAGCCTGGCGGAGCTGCGCGGCCGCAACGCCGACTGGGCGGAGAAGGCGGTGCGGGAGGCGGCCAGCCTGTCGGCCGACGCCGCGCTGACCGCCGGGGTCATCGACCTCGTCGCCCGGGATCCGGCCGATCTCCTGAAGCGGATCGACGGCCGCAGCGTCGTCATGGCGGACGGGACTCATCGGCGCTTGGCAACCAAGGGGCTGGCGCTGGAGACGATCGAGCCGGGCTGGCTGATCCGGCTGCTCTCCGTCATCACCGATCCCAATGTCGCGATCATCCTGATGCTGATCGGCGTCTACGGCCTGATCTTCGAGTTCACCAGCCCCGGCGCGGTCGCCCCGGGCGTCATCGGCGCGGTCTGCCTGGTCCTCGGCTTCTATGCCCTCGACATGCTGCCGATCGACTACACCGGCCTGGCGTTGATGCTGCTCGGCGTCGCCTTCCTGGTGGTCGAAGCCTTCAATCCCACCGTGGTGCTCGGCCTGGGCGGCGTCGTCGCCTTCCTGCTCGGCGCCGCCATGCTGCTGCGGATCCAGGGGCCCGGATACCAGCTCTCCTGGCCGGTCATCGGCATCGCGATCGCGATGATGGCCGGGCTGGTTTTCACCGTCAGCCGTCAGCTCTGGCTGGTCCGGCGGCGCCCGGCCGGGGTCGGCGCCCAGTCGATGCAGGGATTACCGGCGCGGATCATCGATTGGGAGGGCGAGGCGGGCCATGTCTTCGCCCGCGGTGAGCGCTGGCAGGCCCGCGGCGAAGCCGGCTTCGGTCCGGGCGAGACGGTGGAGATCGCCGGCATCCGCGGGCTGACGCTCCTGGTCCGGCGGCGGGCCGCGCCTCGGGACGGAGATCGACGATGACCATTCTCGACAATATGGCCTATGCCCTGCTGCTGGTACTGGCGGTCGTGTTCATCGCTGCGGCGATCCGCATCCTGCGCGAATACCAGCGCGGCGTGGTCTTCACCCTTGGCCGCTTCACCGGGGTGAAGGGGCCTGGCCTGATCCTGCTCGTGCCCGTCGTGCAGCAGATGGTGCGGGTCGACCTGCGCGTGGTGGTGCAGGATATACCGCCCCAGGACGTGATCTCGCGCGACAACGTCTCGGTCAAGGTCAACGCCGTGCTCTACTTCCGCATCGTCGATCCGGAGCGGGCGATCATCGCGGTCGAGGACTTCATGGCCGCGACCAGCCAGCTGGCGCAGACCACGTTGCGCTCGGTGCTCGGCAAGCACGATCTCGACGAGATGCTGGCCGAGCGCGACCGCCTCAATGCCGACATCCAGGAGATCCTCGACCAGCAGACCGACGCCTGGGGCATCAAGGTCACCAATGTCGAGATCAAGCATGTCGACCTCAACGAGAGCATGATCCGGGCGATCGCGAAGCAGGCGGAGGCGGAACGGCTGCGTCGGGCCAAGGTGATCAATGCCGAGGGCGAGCAGCAGGCGGCGGAGAAGCTGGTGGAGGCCGGCCGAATGCTGGCGCGCGAGCCGCAGGCGATGCAGCTGCGCTATTTCGCGGCGTTGCACGACATCGCCGGCGAGCGCTCCTCGACCGTGGTCTTCCCGCTGCCGATGGACCTGCTCGGACACTTCACCCGCCGGCCGGATGGGGAGCAAAGCTAGCCCGCCCGCAGGTATTTCGCGCTGCTGTCGTGCTCGAACAGGTACAGCAGGGTGCGCAGCGCCTGGCCGCGCGGACCTTCCAGCTCCGGGTCCTTGTTCAGGATCAGGGCGACGTCGTCCTTCGCCACGGCCAGCAGGTCGCCCTGGGAGTCGATGTCGGCGACGCGGAACTCCGGCAGGCCGCTCTGCCGCGTGCCCAGCACCTCGCCGGCGCCGCGCAGGCGCAGATCCTCCTCGGCGATGCGGAAGCCGTCCTCGGTCTCGCGGATCGTCGCCAGGCGCTGCCGCGACGTCTCCGACAGCGGCGGGGAATACAGCAGGATGCAGCGCGACGCGGCGTCGCCGCGCCCGACCCGGCCGCGCAGCTGATGCAGCTGGGCCAGGCCGAAGCGCTCGGCATGCTCGATCACCATCACCGTGGCCGCCGGCACGTTGACGCCGACTTCGATCACGGTGGTGGCGATCAGGAGGTCGATGCCGCCCTCGGCGAAGCCGGCCATCACCGCATCCTTCTCCGCCGCCTTCATCTTGCCGTGCACCAGCCCGACCTTCTCGCCGAACATGCGGCGCAGGTCGTCGAAGCGGTCGGTCGCGGCGGCCAGGTCGCTGGTCTCCGATTCCTCGACCAGCGGGCAGACCCAATAGGCCTTGCCGCCGCTCGCGAGATGCCGGCCGATGCCGGCCACCACCTCGTCGATCCGCTCGGCCGAGACGGCGCGGGTGTCGACCGGCGTGCGCCCCGGCGGCTTCTCGGTCAGCTTCGACACCTCCATGTCGCCATAGGCGGTCAGCTGCAGCGTGCGCGGGATCGGCGTCGCGGTCATCACCAGCACGTCGACGCCCTCGCCTTTGGCTGAGAGCTGCAGCCGCTGATGCACGCCGAAACGGTGCTGCTCGTCGATCACGGCCACGGCCAGGTCGGCGAACTCGACGCTCTCCTGGAACAGCGCGTGGGTGCCGACGGCGATGCGGATCGAACCGTCGGCCAGGCCGGCCAGGGTCTCCTTCCGTACCTTGCCCTTGTCGCGGCCGGTCAGCAGGCCCGGCTCCAACCCGACCGGCTGCAGCAGCGCCGCCAGCGTCTCGCGGTGCTGCCGGGCCAGGATCTCGGTCGGGGCCAGCAGCGCCGCCTGGCGGCCGTCCTCCACCGCCGCCAGCATGGCCAGGAGCGCGACCACGGTCTTGCCGCTGCCGACATCGCCCTGCAGCAGCCGCAGCATCCGGTTCGGCGCCGCCATGTCGGCATAGATCTCGGTCAGGGCCAGGCGCTGGGCGTTGGTCAGGGCGAAGGGCAGGGCGGATTCGACCTTTTCCCGCAGCGACCCGTCGCCTTTGGTCGGCCGGCCGGGGCGCTGACGGGTGGAGCGGCGGAACAAGGCGAGAGCCAGCTGGTTGGCCAGCAGCTCGTCATAGGCCAGGCGCTGCCGGGCCGGGGCGACGGGCAGCAGGTCGGCCGCATCCCCGGGCGCATGGGCCCGGCGCAGCGCGTCCTGCCAGCTGGGCCAGCCGCGGCGCTGCAGCCAGGCAGGGTCCTGCCATTCCGGCAGCTCCGGCGCCCGGGCGACGGCGTCGGCGATCACCTTGGCCAGGGTGCGCGGCTGCAGCCCGGCGGTCAGCGGATAGATCGGCTCGACCACCGCGATCGCCTCACGCTCCTGCAGCGTGCCGACCCGGTCGGGATGCGGCATCTGCAGGCTGCCCTGATACTGCTCGATCCGGCCGGAGACGATGCGGGTCTGGCCGATCGGGAAGGTCGTCTCCAGCCATTTCGCCTGGGCGTGGAAGAAGACGAGGTCGATCGTCCCGGTCGGGTCCGAGGCGCGGACCCGGTGCGGCGCGCGAGTGGACGAGCCCCAGATATGGCCATCGATCCTGAGGGTCAGGGTGACGATGCCGCCGGGCTGGGCCTCGCGCAGGGTGACCACCCGGCGACGGTCGATCACGCCCGAAGGCAGGTGCCACAGCAGGTCCAGCGCCTTCGGCCCGGCCAGTCTTTCGATCAGCCGGGCGATCTTCGGACCGATGCCGTGCAGGGATTCGATGGCAGCAAAGAGCGGGAAGAGGATTTGCGGACGCAAGGCTCGGGTCTATATGGGGGCTCACGTGGACACGCACCTTAACCCGCCTCTCCCGCCCTGGGTACGGTCTGCGCCGATCACGGAAGGCGCCAGGGCAGGAGCCGTGCGCAGCGCGATGCGGGGCATCGGGCCAGCAC